>CAKQJZ010000085.1 GCA_934247875.1 uncultured Spirochaetales bacterium | reverse complement strand
GCCTCCTAATTTTAATCTAAAACCAGGATAACATAAAGATGGAAATATTTAAAGTTTTAGATGTTACAAACTACTAGTGTTTTTTAGCTCGTTAAGAAACACTAGACTGTTTGTATTTTCACAATCAACAATTATGCAATCGCTGTTGCTTGTAAAATAATTACACTGTATAATGATTTTAGGAGTAGCAGATGTTTCTAGGGAGAGAGAAAGAGTTAGCAGCGATAAGAAATTGCATTAATGATGGTGGTAACATCATGGTGTATGGTCCAAGAAGAGTTGGAAAGACTACTTTGCTCAAAGAAGCTTTGAAAGAAAGTCATAGAAAAATTATATGGTATGAATGCATTGAATGTAGTTATGAATATAATATTGAGCTACTTGCAAAGAGCGCTGCATTAGCTCTCTCAAAATCCTATCTTCAATATATTCGTGATATCTTTGAGCTATTTGACGCAATTGATGAATGTGCAACTAAATGCGTTGTTGTAGTAGATGAATATCCATATCTGAAAACAAGCAATGTAGCCTCTCATGTTGATTCCTATTTTCAGAAACTTATTGATCTGAAATATGAGAATATATCATTTGTTCTTTGTGGATCATATATTTCAATGATGAAAGAGCTTCTAACTTCTGATAATCCGCTTTTTGGAAGATTCTCACTGAAAATAAATCTTAAGCAGTTTAACTATCTAGATGCAGCTTTGTTCTATCCTGATCTAGCTACAAGAGAAAAGATTGAGTTCTATTCTGTTTTTGGCGGTTATCCATTCATCTTGGAGAGACTAGATGCAAATAAATCCTTGGAAGAAAACATAGAAGAGCTACTTCTAGGTGACATGGGCAGTATTAGAGAAGAAATAGAGAATTCGATTCTTAAGGAGATTGCTAAAGCAGGACTAAGCCGAGAAATTATTGCAAGAATAGGCAACTCCAGATTGCGCTTCAAGGAAATTGAGGATTCATTCAGTGTTGATGTTAGGGGTACTCTGGATAGAGAGATAAAACGTCTTATTGAGATGCAATTAATTGAGAAGAGCTATCCCATAAACAAGAAGGATGACAGAAAAAAGAGTTTCTATGAACTCAGTGATAACTTGCTCCGTTTCTATTATTCTTACATTTTCCCAGTGAAATCGCGTTTGGCTATGCTTTCTGCAAAAGCTTTTTATAAGAATTTCATCGAAGAATCATTGAATACATTCATATCGAAACGGGTCGAAGGAATTGCTAGAGAATATTTCATCAGAAAGAATAAAGAAGCACCAGAAAGTTCTATCATAGATATCGGTACTTATTGGTATGATGATAAAACCAAACATATAAATGGTGAATTTGATTGTGTCTTAAAGACACTTTCTGACGAGTATGAAGTTTATGAAGTCAAGTATCTAAAGGAACCAATGACAAAATCTTCGATAGAAAAAGAAGTTGAGAAGATAAAGAGCATCAAAGACTTCAGAGCTAAAACAATCGGCATGATTTCATCATCAGGCTTTAAAGAAAACTATCCTGGAGTTGTTTTAATAAGCGGTGATGAGCTTTATAAACGCTAATAGTACCTGCATTGTTATGGGATTATTAATTGTGCGTTAATAATCTTCCCTTGCATTGACAAAAGATTTTGGTTGCGCCAATATGCAAGTGTAGCTAAAGAAAAAGCTGCATAAGCAGATAAAGGTAAGCTATATAGCTGGAGGTTCGAATCCTCTGAACTGCTAAAGTTAAATGGTGTTTGAGCTGCTGAGTATGCAAAGGCTGCCAGTAGACTTATGAAAAGGACATCAGAATCGGGCAATCTATTTTAGAAGCATTGGCTTCTAAGAGGATTGCCTATAATTTTGCCTTAATTCTTCCAGAAGGATCTTGTGAATAAAGAATAGACTGTGAATAACTCAAGTCTTCCAACAAGCATCAAGAATGATAACAGCCATAGCGCTGGGGATGAGAATGCTGAGAATGTGAAGCTTGTGCCAAGACCGCCAAAGCCGATACCTACGTTGCCAAGTGCTAAGAGAGATGCAGATAAGCAGACAAGCAATGGCTTCTCAGTAAGCGTTAATAAGCATGTTCCGATTAATGCTGTCATAAGATAGAAGAACATGAAGCCTGCTATAGATAATGCAGTTGACTCTCTGACTGTATCATCTCCGACATTGATGTTTGTTATTGCTTTTGGATGGAGACGCTGCTTCATCGCATTGTTTCCTATCCTGAACAGTGTCACGATTCTTATTACTTTTATGCCACCACCTGCAGAGCCTGCAGATCCTCCAATGAAATAGAGGAAGAACAGCAACGCTTGTGAGAAGATTGGCCATGTCTCATAATTCGTGTTTGTAAAGCCCGTTGTTGATATAAATGAGATAGTCTCAAAGAAAGCAACTCTCAAAGAATCTGGTAGATTATATAAACCTTTAATGAAGAGGTTTATTGTGATCATCAATGATATTGCCAGTACTGTCGCAAAATAAGCTCTCAGTTCTCCATCTTTAGCTACACGTTTGAAGTTTCCTTTGATGAGCTTGAAATAGAGTGCAAAGTTGATGCCAGAGAGGAACATGAAGAGGGAACAAATCCACTCAACATAAGCACTGTTATAGCCTGCTATAGATGCATTCTTTGGTGCAAATCCTGCAGCTCCCATTGTACCAAAAGTAACTGTTACAGCATCAAATAGAGAGAGTCCTCCAAATAGCAATAAGATAACCTGTATAAGTGATAGAACGAGATATATGCCCCAGAGATATAGTGCTGTATATCTGATTTGCGGCGTCAGCTTGTCTTTTGTAGGGCCTACAGATTCAGCGCCGACAAGGGCAGCTCCTCTGACTCCAAATGCTGGGAGAACTGCTATGAACAAGACTACAATACCCATGCCACCAAGCCAGTTTGTCATGCCTCTCCAGAAGAGTATTGATTTGCTTACAGCCTCGATGTCATCCATCGCAGTAGCACCTGTAGTTGTAAAGCCTGACATTATTTCAAAGTAGCATTGAGCAAATGTCTCCATTGATGAGGAGAAATAGAGAGGAAGAGCACCGAATAGTGATATGAAGACCCAGGTAAGCGTAACGAAAAGATAGCTTGATTTAGCACTTATCTCTATTCTTTCTTCTTTTCTTGTGGTTAGTAAGCCTGTTAATGAGAAGATAAGCATAAGTGCTATTGTCTTTAGAAATGCAATAGCAGCGTTATTTTCATCATAATGATAAGCTATTGCTGTAGGGATAAGCATGATAGCAGCAACAAAGACTATGATATATGAAAGCAGTTTTATAGTTGATTTGATATTCAAGAGAAGAACTCCTGCACGAATGTATAATCATCGTGCGCTGTAGCAACTAGTACAGTGTCTCCCTCCTGGAATGTATATAAGCCTCCAGGAATGAAGTTTTCATTATTCTCACGCTTTACGCCAGCTATTATGCATTTGCCTTGAAGATTTACATCTTTAAGCTGTTTGCCTAGTTCTTTGAAGCTTGATGAGAGCACATACTCATAGACTTCAAGAGCTCCATCGAAGATAGAGTGAAGTGTTCTTACACCTTCGCCTCTCATGAACTTCATAATAGTATCGACAGTAGCTTCTGTTGGGCTTATAGCTGCATCGATATCCATATGGCGTGCAAACTCCAGATAATTAGTATTTGTTCTGATTATCGAAATGCTGTGCTTTGTCCCAACTCGCTTAGCATAAGAGGATGCTATGATGTTTAGTTCATCATTATCTGTTGCAGATATTAGAAGATCGCTCTTGCTTATCTTCTCTTCTTCCCAAAGCTCTTCATCTGTTATTGAGCCGTTGAGAACGAGAATCTGAGGAAATTCATCTAAGAATTCCTTGCAGAGCTCATTGTCTTTTTCAATCAGAGTTACATTCTTAAGACGTTTCTTCGGAAGCGTTGAGAATAGATAATGAGTAAGTCTTGTAGCTCCAACGACAACAGTGCGTCTCAGTCTGCTTGTTACAGGGCCCCCAAAGGTCTTGTAGATATCAGCTGTCTCATCATCATCGCAAATGATTGCAATCTCATCTCCAGCTTTCATTACTGTAGATCCATTAGGTGTGAAGACATTGCCACGGCGCTTGATGCCTGTTACAACATACTGACCTGGATAGTTCTTCTTGAGTTCTATCAGGTTGCTTCCTTCAAACAGATCTCCTTCTGTAACACCAACAGTAAATAGAATGAAGCCAGCGTCTGAAAAGTATATGATATCTGTAAAGAGCCCAGATTCGATAATGCCTGAAACTCTTACAGCAGCTTCCTGCTCTGGATTTACAATATGTGAAATACCGAGAATCTTGTTATCATAGCCATTCTTTCCCAAGTAGCTTATAGCTCTGATTGCAGCAATTGTCTTTGAAACTTTAGGAAATGTTGATGCAACAATGCCACAAGAGACGAGGTTGACCTCATCACTATCAGTGACAGCTATAACAGCATCAGCGTCTTCGCAGCCTGCTTCTTTCAGCTTGTCAATATCGGTCGCACTGCCGCATACAGCCATGCAGTCAAGCTTCTGAAGCGCAGAAGCACAGCGTTCCTGGCTGGCATCTAGAAAGGTTACAGCTTTCTTCTCGTCGATTAAGTGCTTTGCGAGCCTTAAGCCTCTTCTTCCAGCGCCAAAAATGATAACTTTCATAACGAGCTGATTATAAAATTTTATTTAATACCATTCAACACTTATGGAATTGGGTGCTGAGCTATTGCTTTTTTATTTCCTTTTGATGTAAAAACAATTGTTTTTTATAAGGGAATAAAGATGCTTGAAGGAACTATCGAAGGAGAGCAGCTAGATGAGATGCGCTCCATATACGAAAAGCTGGATGTAGCAATTGCAGAATTTCAGAGAGAATATGATATCCACTGTAAAGGTGGTTGCGGTACATGCTGTGAGCACTTTATACCTGACATCACAGAAGCTGAGGCAAATTACTTAGCAGCATTTGTAATAGAGAATAAGAGAGCAGAAGAGGTCCTTAAGAGATTTGAGGGCTTTGATAAAGACGAAGTGCATGGCTGTCCTTTATATAATAAGGATACTCCATTCCATTGTTCTGTTTATAACGGCAGACCTTTGATTTGCCGTCTCTTTGGCTCTACATGCTTTGTCAACAAAGAGGATAAGCCTATATTCAAGCATTGCAAATGGAATGACAATACCAAAGATCTGAAAGCAGGAGATATTACTACATCTGTACCAGTTATGGGTGAATATGGAATAGCTGTTGTAAATACAGTTGGTAATTATCCGGATACTGAGCTTCTTCCCTTTGCGCTTCCAAAAGCCATATTCAAACTATCACTTCTTCAGCGCTATAATAATGGCGATGATGATAACACAGTAGGTGCATGATGATTGAAATCATTCCAAGAGAGAAAGCAGAGACACTAGATAGCTATATACTATCTGTACGCAGCATAGTCCTCTCATCCCCAGCAGAGAGCACATTCATCTTAATAACTGAAGATGGTGTTCTGAATACCACTTTCGATCTCGCTATATATGCTTATGGCGAGATAATATATATCTCAAATGAGAAATACAGAAAAGCAGTATCAGACTTTTTGACTCAGTCTAATCTTTGATTTTCCCACGTTGTATCAAAGTGACACTTTTTAAAGCAGCTTGAAAATACTTTGGCTCAAAGTGTCTGTTCTCTATTATCTCAATAATTCGCATAATGTGTATATCTAATTGCATATTAAAGAATTAGCAAAGTTGGCACAAGCTTTGCAATACCTTTTATGTAAGCGAAAGCTTATTATAGGAGATAAAAAAATGAAATATGCAATTAGTAAAAGAAACCCTGAGTATGGACTTGAGAACTTCTTCAATGATTTCTTCGATGGAGCCTACACTACTAAGATGCCTCCTGTAGATGTATATGAGAACAAGGACAGCTATACGGTAGAGGCTGAGATAGCAGGCTACAGCCCAGAGGATGTAAAGCTATCAGTAGATAAGCATACTCTTACTATCAAGGCTGAAAGCGATAAGAAGGAAGAGGAAAAGAATGAGAAGAAGTATATGATCAAGGAGACTTACCATAACAGCTTCTCAAGATCATTTACACTCCCAGACGATGTCGATGAAGAAAAGATATCTGCAGAGACAAAGAATGGCGTGCTCAAGGTAACACTTCCAAAGAAGCCAGCAGAGCCTGAAAAAGGCAAGATCGAAATAAAGATTAACTAATCTTGATACCCTCGCTTAGCAATAGGTGAGGGCTTTTTTCATGTTTGCCTTGCATGGGTATTAACTTGGTGGTGGAAGTCCACTACGAGTATAGCTCAACCGAAAGATAAGCGTAAAATAAAGATTACTCACCAAAATTTCCTATGAAAACTAGACTTTGTTACATAGGAGAAAACTAAATGAAATCAATACTCACAGAAGAGCAAAAGCGCATTGAAATCGCAGAATGGAAGGCATTAGGTCAAAGCAAGAAAGCCTTTTGCAAGGATAGACCATATTCTATAGACTCACTATCCAATTGAATCCAGCGCTACAGCGAGGATGGGAACAGAGAATCATCGCTTGTAAAGCTGCAATCCAGGATAGAAATGAATCATGTTTATGAGATTGAATACAGCGGAGCAGTTATAAAGACAGACAAATACGGTCTTGCAGCAACGCTTAAGACAATAAGATTAATCAGCGGCTGAGCCAGGTCAGTATGTATGGCTCTTTTCTCGCAGGGTAGGGGCAGCCTTCTCAATCGCTTCCTCTAGACACTGTAAGTAGGCTTCTGCTCCGCAACCAATCCAGCAGACGCCAAATTAAATACTTTTCTAAACACCCATTCCTTGAGATCAGGATTACTGGTGAACGCTTTGAAAAACTCCAGCTGATCCATAGCCTTACTTGAAATTATGCGTTGCGTAATATCGTTGCATTCAGATATCGCATTCTGCTCATCAGAGAAACGTACTGCATTCATAAATGTACTGTCGTTTCTTACCGCATTCGGCAAATCCTGGAATACAAACTTATTGATCGCATCTTCATCATTCCATTCGATATTGCCGAATCTTGAGTGGAATTCATCTATAATCTTTGACAAAGGATCCATCTCTGGAACAGGCACCCCGGTATTGGTTTGTGCTGATATCGGTAGAACATTCCCATCCTCATTCTCATACTGGATGCGTACTGTTTCCTGCACTTCTAGTCTGTAGCTCTCCAAATCGATATCCTGGAGTATCTCTGAGACATCATCCTCGCCGTCCGGTCTAGGCAACTTTGCCACCAGAAGATTGAGGAAGATTGATAAAGCCTCCCACTCCTTTCTTCCTCCCGGGATTATAGTAGATAGATAACGGTATGTTCTTACGAATGTCTTCGCTGTACTCTTGAATTCAATCTGTTCTTCAAGATCGAGTTCCTTATATCGTTCGACACAGAGATCAAGTATAGGATCCAGCCTCTCGCGAGATGCATTATCCAGATACAATCGTACAAACTCATAGACCTCTTCCATTGAATACAGCTGAATCGACTCAAGGGTATCGACAAGGTCATTAAGCTTGTTGATATCGGCCTCCCCGAGTAGCACAGTAGTCTTGTAATACTTGTCAAATGCAGCTTTTATGACAGCAGGATCATTAACAAAGTCCAGAATGAATGTATCCTTCTTTCCAGGCATGCTTCTGTTCAGTCTGGAAAGAGTCTGCACCGCCTTTATGTCTGACAAGCTTTTATCAACATACATCGTATGCAGAAGCTTTTCATCATATCCGGTCTGGAACTTATCTGCGACAATCAGGATTCTATAAGGATCTTTACGGAATTCCTTCTCAATCTTCGAACTTGGGAATCCGTTAATATTAGCTTCAGTCTTCTGCTCACCATGATAATCAGTAGTGCCTGAGAAGGCCACAATTGCCTTGAACTGGCTCTTTCTCTCAGCTAATAATCTTGATATCTCATCATAATATTTGACAGCTCTGTCAATGCCATTCGCAACAACCATGGCACGGGCTTTTCCCCCTATCTTCTGTCGTACTTCCGTATGAAAATGCTCGACTATGATGCCAGCCTTCTGCTCCAAGGCATAATTGTTTGATTCAACAAAGAACCGGAGCATCCGCTGCGCTTTCTTGTTATCAAAAAGGGGATCATCAGCAACTGTCTTGATGATTTTGTAAAAACTTTTGATTGGAGTAAAATTCTTCAGGACATCCAGAATGAATCCTTCCTCAATTGCCTGTTTCATCGTATAGATGTAATGAGGTACAAACTCCGATTCACCATCAAGCTTCTCTATACGCTTCCCAAACACCTCAAGAGTCTTATTCTTAGGGGTTGCTGTGAATGCAAAATAACTTGCATTGGAACTCATCTTATGAGACTCGATAAGGGGCAGCAACTTGTCTTCAAACTCATCCTCATCATCAACAAGCTCACTGGAGATTATCATATTCATTTTCGCAGCAAGTGTACCGTTCTGACTGGAATGGGCCTCATCAATGATTATTGCGAAGTTTTTATCTTTCAATTCGCGTGAGACTGTTTCAAGAATGAAGCTGAACTTGTTTACGACAGCAATGATAATCTTTATTCCATTGTTCAAGGCGGTCTTCAGCTCGCTTGAATTCTTTGCCCATTTCAGAATCGATTGCATATTGGCAAAATTGCTGATTGTATCCTTGATTTGCTTATCGAGGTTGATTCTGTCTGTCACAACAATCACAGAATCGAAAACCTCCTTATTTCTATCATTCTTCAAATCAACGTAACTATTCAGTCACCCTAAACCAGGGCAGCGCCAAGCAATGGCAGAGCTGAATTATCTAGCACTGCGTTTATCAT
>CAKQJZ010000084.1 GCA_934247875.1 uncultured Spirochaetales bacterium | reverse complement strand
AGCATGTCATTTGATACTTCAAAGAGATGTCTGGGGTAAATCTTGATTTGTCACATAAAATTTTGAATCGCTGTGTTATAGCGTATTATCAATCTATTAGAGATATTGCTTCCAACAACCTTTGAAACAATCTTTATGGGAAGTCTATAGCGTTGTTTTAAGAAGTTAATATATACTTCCTCTGTAGAGCCTTCACATAGAACCAAAAACTGGGGGCGCATCTTTCTTGGATTTGATTTTCTTTCTCTTCCCATGTTATTCTCCAAGCATTTCTCTTAGAGTCTCTGTCGAGAAATTGATATATGGAACAGCATCGAATCTACCTTGCAAGTAGCATTTCTCTGCATCCATGTTCTCTCTGAAATCCTTGAAGTCGAATAGAGAGTAGACTTCTGTAGAACCATCTTCTTTTTTGTTTGTGAAAAGAATCTGATCACGTCTGAGTGTTTTGATGCTCAAAAGGTTTGTATTATGGCTTGTGAATAAGAACTGAGCATTATTTGATGCGTTCAGAAGTGCAAGTACAAACTCTGCTAGTTCTGTATGAAGACTTAAGTCGAACTCATCTAGAATCAGTGTCTTTCCATTCTTGCAAACATCAAGAAGCAAAAGAAGCATATTGAAGATCTGTATTGTTCCAGCTGATTCCTCTCCTTCAAGCTGGAATGATATATCAGGGTTTCTTCTGTGGTATGTAGAGAAACTTATTATCTCTGATGCTTGGTTCATGAATGGTGGTGCAGTTTCTGCTTTTGCAGTTATGTCTACAATATCACAATCTGCCATTTGCAATGTCTGTAGAATCAATTCTTTGTTTTCTTTGAACAATTTAACAGCATATTCTCCTGATAGAGGAGGTAGCCCTATAAGCAGTTCTGTCCTGAAATAGTTATATATCTTCTTTGCTATTTCTCTATCCATCTGACTAGCTCTGCTTATGAATAGTGTTGTTTTCCCTGTGCTTTGTGCAACATCGAGAGGCTTTATGAAATAGCCCTCGCCGAAACTATAAATTTCTGCTTTAGAAGAGCCTTGGGACTCGTCTCTTACGAATACTTTTGATTTTCGTTTTCCTTTGTAGATATATAGCGACTCATAAAGTACTTCACTCTTTGTTATAGTGAATGAGTATTCATATTCTATTCCATCTGTTATGAAATCTATAAAGAAGGTGCTTGGCTTCTCACTGCATCCATCAAATTTGAATGGAGTGAAATCAAAGATAGCACCTTCATTATATAAATGAGATCCCAATACTAGCTTAACAGCGCTCTTAGCAGCTTTAACTATGCTTGATTTCCCCGATGCATTTGGACCAAATAGTCCTATTACTTTAAGAAGTGTCTCATCATTGAAGTTGAATGTGTTTGATGTTAGTTCTCTGCTTCCAGCAGTGTTGATTTTCCCTGCTTTGAAATCTATAGACACTTCATCTTTAATTGAATAAAAATTGCTAAATCTCATTTCTAATAGCATAAACACCTCAAATATGTAGGATTACTACAAATATAAGGTGTTTATCGGAATAAAGCAAGGATTTAAGAAAATCTCCAGAGCTAGTTGCCCTGGAGAAAAACTATTTTATAGGTTGATATCTACAAATGAGAATGTTGTTACATCGAAGAGTCCGCAATCTGTTAGCTTGTAGCTAGGGATTACAGGAAGTGCCATAAAGCATAGAGTCATGAATGGATCTATATCTTTATTTACATGAAGCTCTTTGTCTGCTGTTTCATGTAGCTCATCGAGGCACTTTGTTACTTCTTCAAGTGGTAAGTCAGTCATCAAGCCTCCGATTTCAAGCTGATGAGTTCCTAAATTCTTTCCATCCTTGAACATAGTAATGCCGCCGCCGATTCTCTCAAGCTCTTTTACAGCAAGATACATATCTTCATCATTGTCGCCGATTACTATGATGTTATGAGAGTCATGTGCAATTGATGTTGCTACTGCACCATGTTTCATTCCGTACCCTCTGATAAGTGCAAGACCAACATTTCCAGTTCCATGATGGCGTTCAACTACAGCAAGCTTCAATACATCTTCATCTGGGTTATGTACCCATAATGAGTCTTTGTCTCTCTTTACTATAGCTTCTCCTTTACCTGTTACTACGCCACCTGGGATAATCTCGATGACTCTTACTTTGTCGCTATTGAGTTTCAGCTTGAGGCTATCTCTAGTAAAGTCCTTTATCTCCATTCTTCCACTAACGCCTTCTGGCTTGATATGTGGAGCTTTGATAGTTGCTTTGCCATTTTCTCCAACAAGCTTTCCACCTATGAATACCTTAGTTGGCTTAATGACTTCAATTGAATCAGACAAGAAGAAATCTGCTCTTCTTCCAGGAGCGATAGCGCCTCTGTCGCGTAGTCTATAGCACTCAGACGCATTCAAAGTTGCGATAGTGATTGCTTTTAGTGGATCTAAGCCACCACTGATAGCCAAGTTGACTGCGTAGTTGATATGTCCCTCTCTGGTAATAGACTGAGGCTGTCTATCATCTGTGCAGAATACTGTGCGTCTATAGTTTTTATCATCAACGCCAGGAAGAAGCTGCAATACATTCTTGCAGGCAGTTCCTTGACGAAGCATTACATACATGCCTTTTCTTACTTTCTCTCTCAGCTCATCAGGTGTTTCGCACTCATGATCTGTTGAGATTCCTGTAAGGATATATGCATCAAGACCCTGTCCTTGAATAGATGGAACATGGCCATCAATAAGCTTGTTGCGCTTATGAGCTGATTCTAGTTTAGCAAGTACACTGTCATCTGCATTGATAATGCCAGGATAGTTCATCATCTCACCAAGGCCTAAAAGTTTATCATCATCTAGAACAGATTCTATTTCTTTAGCTTCCAGTACAGCACCAGAATGCTCAAATGGAGTTGCAGGAACGCAGGAAGGGAACATGTAGAATATATTGAGCGGTGCATTTTCAGCGCTCTTCATCATATATTTAAGTGCATCTAAGCCTGCAACGTTGCATATCTCATGTGGGTCTGCAATAACTGTTGTCGTGCCACATGGTGTGACAGCGTCTGAGAATTCAGAAGGGGAGAGGTGGCTGCTCTCTATATGGCAATGGCTATCAATAAAGCCTGGAATAAGGAACTTGCCTTCAGCATCGATTTCCTCTTTTGCATCTCTTTCTCCATCAAACCCTATGATATATCCATCCTTAACATAAACATCTGCTTTGAAGGTATCCTGATTGAAAACATCGACAACATTGGCATTCTTAAGCTTAAGATCTGCCTTGTCTCTGCCCATTGAAGCATCTATAAGTCTCTTTAATTCGTCCTTTTTCATTAAAGCCTCCCCACATATTATAAAGCTTAATTTGAATTATTGAGATTTATTTGTTAGAATTTATGTAAACATTAATTTATTGGACAAATGTTGAGCTATGTCTAAAAAGACAACAAAATGCAACTTTTTGTGGCATAAATTTACAAACAGCATTTACAATAGTTAGTGGATATTAAATTAAGGAGGAAATAGATGGAACTAGTTAAGTTTGATAAAAACTCATTAGCTAAAAAAGGAACATCTCTTCGCACCGAGATCGTAGCTGGAATAACAACATTCTTGGCAATGGCTTATATTCTAGCTGTTAACCCATCTATCTTGGCAGACCCAGTTCTTGGGGAAGCAGGCATGGATGCTGGCGCTGTATTTACTGCAACAGCTTTGTCATCTTGTGTCGCAACATTAGTAATGGGCATTGTTGCAAATCTTCCATTTGCACTTGCACCAGGCATGGGACTGAATGCATTCTTGGCATACACAGTTATCCTGACAATGGGCTACACATGGCAGTTTGCTCTAACTGCTGTATTTGTAGAGGGTATCATCTTCTTACTCCTTACATTCTTCAACGTAAGAGAAGCAATCGTTAACTCAATCCCAGCTAACCTCAAGAGAGCTATAAGCGTAGGTATTGGTCTATTCATTGCTTTCATCGGACTCCAGAATGCAGGTATTGTCATTGATTCTGCAACTCTCGTATCACTAGGTGACTGGGTACATACTCCTTCTGCATTAGTAGCAATGATTGGCCTTATCGTAACAGCTGTTCTCATTTCTCATAATGTTAAGGGTGCATTGCTTGCTGGTATAATCATCTCAACAATCATTGGTATTCCATTTGGTGTTACAAAGTACTCTGGCGGTTCATTCCTTCCTCCATCACTTGCTCCTACATTCTGCAAGTTTGAGTGGACACACATTTTCTCAGCAGACTTCTTGGTAATCATGTTCACATTCCTATTTGTAGATATGTTCGATACAGTAGGAACACTCATTGGATGCGCTACTAAGGCTGATATGATTCAGGAAGATGGATCTATCCCTAACTGTAAGGAAGCTCTTCTTGCTGATGCTATTGGTACAACATTCGGTGCTATGCTCGGTACATCTACAGTAACAACATTCGTAGAGAGCTCAACTGGTGTAGTAGAGGGTGGTAGAACTGGTGTTACAGCTATTGTAACAGCTGTACTCTTCTTCTTATCTCTATTCTTAGCTCCTCTATTCCTATCTATTCCTTCAGCTGCAACAGCTCCTGCACTCATTCTCGTAGGCTTCTACATGATGAGCCCAGTTAAGGAAATAGACTTTGAGGATCCATCTGAAGGTATTCCAGCATTCTTGACAATTCTGTTCATGATCTGCGCATACTCAATCTCTGATGGTATTATGTTCGGTATTCTCTCTTATGTAATCATCAAGCTTTGCAAAAAAGAAATGAAGAGCATTGGTGTTCCTACAATCATCGTAGCACTTCTCTTCGTATTCAAGATTGTTGTTGACTCAATTGCATAACGCATAAAGAACCTAACAAAGACAGCTTGGGAAACCAAGCTGTTTTTTAATGCCTTATCATTGCTATTAACTTGCTGTAGAAGATAACTATGAGTAGATATCAGGAAGAGGGTAAAAGAAAAGCTCTCACGATATACCATGAGAGCCTGTTGGGTTAGCTTTCTGCGCCGTAGATTCTTGAGATCTCAGCTGTTGCTTCTTTGATACGCTTTACTTCGTGTTCGAAGTTGTTTCTGTCAAAACGGAAGAGTGGCCATGAGACGCTTATAGCTGCAAGTACGTGGCCATTGTTGTCTCTGATTGGAGATGCGAGGCACATTATATTGTCCTCATGTTCCTCGTCGTCTATTGACCAGCCGCGCTCTTTGATGCGTTTAAGCTCTTCTCTTAGCGCTGCTTCTGTCCTTATAGATTTAGCAGTAAATGGGCGAAGTGTGTGGTTCTTGAAATAATCAGAGAGCTCAGTTTCGCTCATTTCAGATAGGAATATCTTGCCTATAGCTGTGCAATAGAGTGGTATTGCTTTACCGACTCTGGAGTACATTCTGATTGTGTAATAAGACTCCTCTTTAAGTACGTATATAGCCTGGTCATCTTCAAGGATGCCCATATGCACAGTCTCTCCAAGTTCTTTGGAGAGTTCTCTGGCAAATGGCTCTGCGACTTTGATCAGGTCCAGATCCTTTAAGCTTCTGGACCCGATAGAGAACATCTTAAGTGTCAGATGATAGCGATCTGCATCATCTCTATAGACATAACCAAGAGAAGCGAGGGAAGAGAGAAATCTCAAGAGCGTAGCTTTAGGAAGCGATGTCTTTTTTGCAAGTGTCTCCAAATTGACCTCGCCGCTCTTTGATATCGCTTCAAGAATGCTCATTGTTCTCTCTACAGCACTTAGCTGTTTCTCATCTGTCTCTTTAGCCATTATTAACCCTCAAAATAGTGCTGTGCGTTGTTGAAGCAGATGTCCTTAACAACTCTTTCGAGCATTTCATCGTCGTTAGGAATCTCTCCATTCTCAACCCATGTGCCTAAGATATTGCAAAGTATTCTTCTGAAGTACTCATGTCTTGGATATGAGAGGAATGATCTTGAATCTGTGAGCATTCCAATGAATGCTGGTAGCTGTCCAAGGTTAGCAAGAGTCTTCATCTGCTCTTCCATTCCATCTCTATGATCACAGAACCACCAAGCAGAACCAAGCTGGATCTTACCTCTGATGCCACCACCCTGATAACAGCCCATAAGTGTGCCAAGTGAGTAGTAATCCTTAGGATTTAGAGAGTAGAAGATTGTCTTAGGAATTTCATTTGTCTCAGATAGAGAACCCATGAATGCAGATACTTCAGATGCGAGTGTTACATCATGTGATGCATCGTATCCTGTGTCTGGTCCAAGTGTTCTGTACATGCCTGGGTTGTTATCTCTGATAGCAGAGAAGTGGAGCTGCATAGCAACATTCTTCTTGTTGTAAGCTCTAGCAAGGTGAGACATTACATAAGTTCTCCAGCCATCAGCTTCTCTTGCGTTAATCTCTCCGCCTTCCATTTTCTTAGCAAGGATAGAGTCAATCTCGCTATCGCTTAAGAATGTGTGAGGAGCTGTAACAAGTGCATGGTCAGATGCACGGCAGCCCATCTCTACGAAGAAGTCGAGTCTGTTCTCAAGTGCTTTGACAAGGTCACTTGGACTGTTGATAGCAAAACCAGCAGCTTTTTCAAGCTTCTCAATATATTCCTTGAACTCTGGTTTTTCAATGTTGAGTGCCTTATCTGGGCGATATGAAGGGATTACTTTAGCAGGGCACTTGCCTTCATCTCTGATGATCTTATGATACTTCAGATCATCTGCAGGATCGTCTGTTGTTCCAACTGCATATACATTGAACTTCTTCATGATGCCGAATACTGAAAGCTCTAGGTCTTCCTTGAACTTTCTGTTAGCTTCATCATAAATTTTCTTAGCGTTCTTTCTATTAAGTACATCATAGATGCCGAAGTAGCGCTGGAGCTCCAAGTGTGTCCAGTGGTAGAGTGGGTTGCCGATGAGGCTCTCCATTGTCTCTGCCCAAGCCATGAATTTATCAAATGGGTCAGCGCTTCCTGTAATGAGATTCTCATCAAAACCAGCTGTTCTGATCTGTCTCCACTTATAGTGGTCACCACCAAGCCAAGCATCAGAGATAGTTGTGAATCTCTTGTCTTCAGCAATCTGTGAAGGGATTAAGTGACAGTGATAGTCGAAAATAGGCATATCAGCTGCATATTCATGATAGAGCTTTGATGCTGTCTTATTATTGAGCATGAATTCTTCATCCATAAACTGTTTCATAATAGTCCTTCCTTTTGTTATAGAATTACGCCATCTTTGAAGAGAGAGATCTCTGCGTATCCATTCTCTTCGTTCTTTGTCTTCTTGTTTCCGTTAGCGATAGCAGTGATAAGTGAAACAAGGTCATTGGTTACTTCTCTAGGGTCTTTCTCAAGCATTGCACCAGCATTGAAATCAATCCAGTCAGCCTTTCTCTCTGCAAGAGAGGAGTTAGTTGCAATCTTTACAGTTGGAACAGGTGCTCCAAGTGGAGTGCCTCTGCCTGTTGTAAAGAGAATGATATGTGCACCTGATGCTGTCTGAGCTGTTGTTGATACGATATCATTACCTGGACCTAAGAGGAGTGTAAGACCGCTCTCATGTACGCGCTCTCCATATGAGAGTACAGACATTACAGGAGCTCTTCCGCCTTTCTGTACACAGCCAAGAGACTTATCTTCAAGTGTTGAAATACCACCAGCTTTGTTGCCTGGGCTTGGGTTCTCATATACTACCTGATGATGAGCTACAAAGTACTCTTTGAATGTGTTGATCAGCTTAACGATCTTCTCAAAAGTCTCTCTGTCTTTAGCTCTGTTCATAAGCATCTGCTCAGCACCGAACATCTCAGGAACCTCTGTAAGGATAGCAGTGCCACCCATAGCAGTAAGCTCGTTGCAGAATCTGCCAACAAGTGGGTTTGCAGTGATGCCTGAGAAACCATCTGAGCCGCCGCACTTGAAGCCAACTACAAGCTTAGACATTGGCTGAGGTTTTCTCTTGTCTTCTTTGATAACTTCAGCGAGTTCTGTCATAAGAGCCTTAGCGTCTCTTATCTCATCTTCGCTTTCCTGGCAGACCAAGAACTTCACTCTCTCTTCGTCTACTGGGCCAACAAGCTCTTTGAAGCTTGCCATTGTGTTGTTCTCGCATCCAAGTCCTAGTACAAGAACACCGCCAGCATTAGGGTGATGAACCAAATCTGCAAGGATCTTTCTTGTGTTCTCATGGTCTTCTCCCATCTGAGAGCAACCATAAGGATGAGTCCAAGCGTGAACTCCATCTTCAATGCCTAGTGTCTCATTGCCCCAAAGTGCCAGCTTATTCGCAATCTGGTTGACACAGCCAACAGTAGGAACGATCCAAAGCCCATTTCTGATGCCGATCTCTCCATTCTTTCTCTCGTAAGCCTGGATTACAGGTGCATGGCCTTCCCATCTCTTGGCATCCTCTTTAGCTTCGAGCATGAATTCTTTAGCAGTAGCTTCATCATATGTGTAGCTAGCGCTCTCGCTTAAGAGTGTGTTGATGTTGAATGCATGGACATGAGAGCCTTTGGCAATATCCTCTTTAGCAGCTCCGATAGGGTAGCCGTATTTGATTACTGGCTCCTCTTTCTTGATATCCTTGAGTGCAACCTTATGGCCTGCTGGAATATCGGTAAGAAGTGTGAATGTGTCTCCATCTACAGTGACAACGTCGCCCTTCAAGAGTGCTTGAATGGCGACTGCAACATTATCACGTGGAGTTATCTGTATCAGTTTAGCTTCCATTGTGATCCCTACTTTTTATAGATTCTTGATAGTCTCTGTCATACCTTTTGTCCAGATTGACTCAAGGTTGGATGCTACTTTTTCTTTGAGTCCTGGAATCTCTCTCAGATCCTGACCCCACCAGTCTACTCTAGATAGAACTGCATCTGCAAGCTTCTC
>CAKQJZ010000083.1 GCA_934247875.1 uncultured Spirochaetales bacterium | reverse complement strand
GCATGTCATTTGATACTTCAAAGAGATGTCTGGGGTAAATCTTGATTTGTCACATAAAATTTTGAATCGCTGTGATATAATTGTTGCAGGCAGTTTGCTTGGCGTTGCTGTAAACAGAGCAAAGTTCTCTTTCCCGGTTGGAAAAGTAGATATGAAAACTCTTTATCCTATGGATCTAGAAGAATTCATGCTTGCTCTTGGCAAAGAAGATTTGATAAAAAGAATAAGAGAGTGCTTCAATACTGATTCTCCTCTTCCTTCTACCTTGCATGATGAAGCAATGCTTCTTTATAGACAGTATCTTGTAGTAGGTGGCATGCCAGAGTGTGTTATGCAATTTGCTGAAACTAATGATCATATTCTCGTTCGTCATACTCAAGAATCCATACTCTTAAGCTATCTCAATGATATGAGCAAATATAACAACTTGAATGAGATTAAGAAAACCAGGCTTGTTTATGACAATATAACAGTTCAGCTTTCAAAGAAGAACACACGTTTTCAATATAAACTGATCAAGAAAGGTGGAAGAGCTGCAGAGTTTGAAAACGCAATAGAGTGGCTTTGCTTATCAGGCATCGTATCTAAAGTTTATAATGTAGAACAGATAAAAAAGCCACTTGAAAACTATAGAGATATAGATGCATTCAAGATTTATGTCTCAGACTTGGGACTGCTTTCAGCTAAGAAAGAAATATGCGCAAATGACATCCTCTATATGGTAGATGAACTCAATGACTTCAAAGGTGGTATGGCAGAGAACTATGTCAATGTTCAGCTTTCAATTAATGGCTACAGCACATATTATTGGGAGTCAGAGAGAGGTGCCGAGATAGATTTCATCATCCAAAGAGAAGGAAAGATCATCCCAATAGAAGTCAAAAGTGCAGATAATACTAGAGCAAAGAGCTTGAAAGTATATATGGATACTTATAAGCCTCAATATGCAATCAAGCTTTCTCAGAAGAACTTTGGTTTTGAGGATAATAAAAAGATTGTTCCGCTATATGCTGCGTTTTGCATATAAGAGCAGAAGTCGCCTCCTGCTCTTATCTCTGGATTCTACTCGTATGCTAGTGCTTCAATTGGATCGAGCTTCGCAGCTTTGCGCGCTGGATACCAGCCAAAGAATATGCCGACGAATGCTGAGAAGCCTATTGCGACAGCGATTGCTGTCCATGAGTAGTGCATTGACCAGCCAGATGCTGTTACTACTGCATATGAAAGGACTGTGCCAAATGCTAAGCCTAAGAAGCCTCCTAGGAGTGTCAATGTAATAGACTCAACTAAAAACTGGCCTTGTATTGTTCTTGGTGTTGCACCAAGTGCCTTTCTTACTCCTATCTCACGCGTTCTCTCAACAACAGATACAAGCATTATATTCATTATTCCTATGCCACCTACTATGAGTGATATGGCAGCAATAGCAGCAAGGAATATTGAGAATGTCTTTGTGATCTCATTTGTCATCTCAACTATCTGCGCAGGTGAATAGACCATGTAATTGTCATCGCTTCCAAGGAGCTCATATAGGTAGTCGCTTACGTTATCTGCAACGACTGTTGCATCATAGCCTGACTTGACTTTGAGTGTATAAGCACTTACTTGATATACTTTCCTGAACCTCTGGTCATATGTATTATATGGAATATATGCACCGCTGTTGTAAGATGCACCTAGAGTTGAGTCCTTCTCTTCAAGCACTCCGACTACCTGGTACTTCTTAGCCTGGTTTCTGAATATCGAGACATATGAGCCTACTGCATCTCCTGCTGGGAATAGATCCTCAGCTAAATCATGGCCTAGCACGACAACTTGCTTTCTGTTTATGTTGTCTATGGCCTTGAAGGCATCGCCTGCCAAGAATGTAAGCATATTCGCATCAAAGAAGTCAGATGTGACGCCTGTCAATGATACTGTCTTGACTTCCTGCCCTGCACGTATGTATGAGTTTGATGATACAGATACTATTACTTTATCTATGCCTTCAACATTCTTTCTGAAGTTATCAGCAAATTCCTCATCAAACTGTGCAGACTTTCTGCTCCAGCCTGTAGGCATTACATTGACCATATCAAGGCCGCCGATTTCCATTGATGAGAGGATCGACTCATTTGCAGATTGACCAAGGTTCAATATTGCGACAACGCTTCCAACTCCGATTACAATACCAAGAAGAGATAGAAATGTTCTCATCTTGTTGGTCTTCATTGAGGATAAAGCTAGTTTAAGATTCTCGAAAAACATCGTGGTCTGCTATCCTCCCGTCTCTTATGTATATCTGGCGTTTTGTACGCATTCCTAGTCCTCTGTCATGCGTTACGAATACAATAGTCCTGCCCTCTTCATTAAGGTCTGTGAAGAGGCCCATGATCTGGTCTCCAGTCTTTGTATCCAAAGCACCTGTTGGCTCATCTGCAAGTAGTATTGCAGGGTTATTCGCAAGTGCCCTCGCAATTGCAACGCGCTGCTTCTGTCCTCCAGATAGCTCATTAGGCAGATGCTTCATTCTATCTTTGAGTCCTACTTTCTCAAGGAGGAACTGAGCACGCTCTTTTCTCTCCTTAACAGAGTAGTTTGCATATACCATTGGTGTCATGACATTCTCAAGTGCATTGAGTTTTCCAAGCAGATTGAATTGCTGGAAAATAAAGCCGATCTTCTGGTTTCTTATGAATGCAAGCTCAGCCTCATCTAGCTCATTGGTATATTCACCATCTATCTTGATAAGGCCAGATGAGGGAGTATCCAAGCAACCAATCAGATTCATCATTGTGGATTTACCAGAGCCAGATGGACCCATTATAGCCGCAAAGTCACCCTTCTCTATACTCAGAGTCACACCATCAAGCGCCTTTACGATATAGTCGCCAACAAGGTAATAGCGCCTGACATCATTCAGTTCAATAACGTTATAGGCCATTATCTATTCCTTTGAGGCTGTCCTCCGCCCATCATCATTCCCATAAAGTTTCCATTCCCGCTTGATGTCTTATATGTAATGACTTCGTCTTTCACAAGTCCGCTTACAACCTGGCAATAGCCTTCGCCTAAGTATTTGACTTTGACTTCTCTTGTCTCAACTTCTCCGCTCTCTTTCTTGACGTTGACAGTTGTTACGCCGCCACGTGCTGTAGTGACAGCTGCAGATGGAATCAAGAGAACGCTTACATCGCCTTCAACTTTGATAGTGCCTTCGAATGTGAAGCCTGGGATTAGCTCATCTGGTGGATTATCGATAGTAAGCTCAACATCAACAACACCGATTCCCTGGTTTGTATAGCGTCCGATCATAGGAATAGATGTTACAGTTGCTTCTATAGTGACACCTGGAAGAGAATCGAATGTAAGCTCTGCTTTCTGCCCTACTTTGACATATTGCATATCTATCTCATCAATCTCTACGCTTGCTTTGAGCTTCGATCTGTCAATTATGGTAAGAACTGAAGAGCCTGCCTCAAAGTAGTCGTTTACAACTACATCTACAGATGCGACAACGCCATCGAAGTTTGCATAGATATTTGTGTAATCAAGTGCATTCTCTGCGTTCTTCTCTTTAAGCTTCAAAAGCTCAAGTTGCTTAACAGAGCCGCTGATTTCTGCCTGGTTGATATCATTACGGATAGATTCCAGATTCAGAAGCTGGCTTGTGTTATCGATAGAAGCTAAAAGCTGACCTGCTTTTACAGTGTCTCCTTCCTCTACATAAACAGCTGTAACAGCACCTGTAGATCTGAACTTAGCTTTCAGAGTGTCATAAGCTTCAACATAGCCAGATAGGTCTATAGTCTGCGTATAGACATTCTCCTCAACCTTAACATCGACGTCTGCGCTCTGTGCCATAAGCGCATTGCGTTTCTCTTCGTTTTTGAGCTTAACGCTCTTATAATATGTAAATAGAGCTGCTACGACAGCAATAACGATAATCCAAGAGATCAGACTCTTTATCCTCTTTGCTCTCTTTCTGGCTTTCGCTGCATCTCTAAGCTTCTTTTCCTGTATCTCAGCCTCTGTAAGAACTCTTTCTTCTTTATTTTCCTTAGCCATATCTTTCCTTTCCTATAGTGCGAATAACTCTAAATCACATTGAAGCGCAAGACCTTCAAGGAGCATCAGCTGATACTCGCTCTTAGCGCTTTCAAGATCATACTCTGCATCTTTTACTTCACTCTCTCTGATTATTCCTGCATCAAAGAGTGCTCTCTTATTCTCAAGCACTGCTTCAAGATACTTCATATTAGCATCTCTATCAGCACGCTTTAAGTTCCAGCTTGTAATCTTGCTACTATATTGCTGAGACTTTATGCTGTATTGAGTAAGAGAAGCTGAATAATCATTCTCAGCGCTTGTGATATCTAAAAGCTTATCGCGCTTATCAAGCTCAGAAGCCTTAGCTTTAGTGTTGTTAGTCCATGATGCAGAGAGTGTCAAATATGGAGTGAAATCAGTTTCAGATTCTCCATATGTCCATGTTCCACCAGGATTGGCAGAGAGTGCCCAGTTATTGCCTCTGTACTCTAGAGTGCCCTGAAGTGCTAAAGAACCTGTTGTCTTATTCAGCATGTTTATATCGCCTGATGCACTGCCCTTTAAGTTAAGCACATTCACTTCATATTCCTTGACTGCTTTATTGTAGATTTCCTCGTTTCTGCCGACTTTCAATGAGCTTAGAAGCACTTCTGTGTTTCCATTAGCCAGTTCTTTGATTTCCAGAACTGGCTCAGGGATAGAATCGAGGCCCGTCCACTCAAGTCCTGTAATGCTCTTATATGCTGCTTTGGCATTTGAGAGTGTCTCATTGTAAGTTGAGAGCAGAGTCTTATAGCTATCAAGCGCAGTCTGCACTGCAATAAATGCAATAGAATCTTCGCTATAAGTACTGAGCTTCTTATACTCATCGAGCGTCTTCTCTGTGTCTGATAGCTTCTTCTCAGCATCTTTTATGTTCTTTTCAACAGTCAGAATAGATGAGATTGAATTGATTACGTTCTTCTTGAGCGCAAGCTTTGCGCTGCTGAATGCATACTCAGTAGAGTATTTGGTTATTGCATAGTTTATATCATCAAGAGCACTATCATCATACTCTGAGAAATTGAATGCATAACCTGCACTTACTGAAGGCTTAAGGATATTGGCTTTGCCATTGTAATCAACTAGATAAGGCATAGAAAAGCCAAGTGTCGTCTTATTGTCTTTGAGAGTCGCACTCACAGCAGGTGTTACCATGATGCCATATTCATGAATGCCTGAAGTTACTGTAGAGCCTGAAAATCCAAGATTTTGAGCCATTGAGGAAGTATTAAGGACAGGGTTAGCTGTTACTCCTACTGTAATGGCAGATTCATCTTTAAGGTCTAGTTTCTCCAGGTTCAATAGTCCCTTCTCATAAGAGACTATCTGATTCTTATATGAACTATTCTCATTTAAAGCAGATTCCATTATCTCATCAAATGGAGTTGCAAATAGAGATGCTAGTGAAATCAAGAATAAGCTAGGTAGTAGATATTTCTTCTTCACGCTATTTCTCCTATGAGGAAAATATACATTTATTTTTGTTTTTCGTCTTCTTTTCCCTGTTAATTCGTCTGATATTCTCTTTTTCAACACTATGTAAATTGACTTCTCTCATAGAAAAAAAGAGAATGAAGCAATGCAGAAAGCAACTATTAACAATAAAGAACTATTAGAACATCTTGATCAGATAGAAAGCGACGGAAGAGAGATCTTCCTGATTGCAGATGAGAGTGTGAGAGTAACAGCTGTAAATGCAACTCGCATGATCAATGAAGTACGTGCAAATTTTAATCTGGGGCTTCTTGAGACATATGTGCTTGGACAAGGCTACATAGCTGGAGCACTGCTTACTTCTGTAGTCAAAGGCAACGACAGAGTTCAGCTATCTATTGAGTGTGGTGGTCCTATTAAGGGGATGAACATAGAAGCCTGGGCCTGTGGAGCTGTAAGGGGCTACCTTGTAAACAACCCTATTCCACTATCTAAACCTCTGACTTCTTTAGATACTACATTCTTATATGGACCAGGCTTTCTTTCTATCTCAAAGATCATAGAAGGCTCTAAAACTCCATTTACAGGACAGATAATGCTTGAGTATGGCAATCTTGCTAATGACTTAGCACTTTACTTCAAGCAAAGTGAGCAGACTCCTACTCTATTCTATTTATCTATAAAGTTTGATAATAAAGGCGAAGTAATAGGTGCAGGCGGTCTATTCATACAAGCACTTCCTGGCTGCAGTGATGAGGTTCTCTCACGCTTACAGGAAAAGAGCAAAGTGCTTCCTAACCTTGCACTTAGCATAGCAGAAGGAAAGAGCATCAAAGATTATGCAATCTCTTCTTTTAGCGACTTCGGAGTCAAAGAGCTTGGACATATGCCAATAGGCTTCTCATGCCCATGCTCTAGAGATCACTTCAGAGACTATTTGAAAAGTCTCCCAGAAAATGAGAAAAAAGAAATACTAGCAGGAACGTTTCCTCTAGTGCTTGAGTGCTTTAATTGCGGCACTTTATATAAATTTGAGAAGAGCGAAGTGGATGCGCTCTTCCAGGAGGACAAATGATTTTTTTCGCTATGAGCGCAGCCAATCAAGGTGACTTGATTGCAGATGAAGCAAGAAAAGCTGGTGCTGATGAAGTGCATCAGACAGCCAGTGGCGTAGAATTCTCAGCAAGCTTAGAAGCTGCTTACAGATTCTGCTACAACACAAGAATCGCATCCAGAGTTCTTATGGGACTCTATATCGATGACGATATCATAAGTGATGAAGAGCTCAGTGAAGCTACAAAAGAACTTTGCTGGGAAGACTATCTCACTCTAGAACAGACTTTCAAAGTAACATGCACAGCTCAAAGCTGTGACTGGATCAACAACAGCCACTATGCAGCACTGAAAGTCAAAGATGGCATCTGCGATAGACTCAAAGAGAAATATGAGGGAGAGAGGCCTAATATTGAGATTGAGGATCCTGACTTGACTGTTCATGTCCATATCAACGGAAACACAGTAATCTGGTATGCAGATTTCTCTGGAGAGAATCTCTCAATGCGTGGATACAGAGGAGAGCAGACAGATGCGCTCTTAAAAGAGCACCTTGCAGCAGCTCTACTCTCAAGAAGCGAGTGGAAGAAGACTGTGAATGAAGGAAACCCTGGCGTGCTTTATGACCCATTCTGCGGCAGCGGCACAATCGCAGTTGAAGCTGCATTGATGGCAGCAGATATTGCACCTGGAATGCTCAGAAAGAAGCCTTATCCTTTTGAGAAGCACCCTGGTTTTGACAGCGAAGCATTTGAGAAAGTAAAAGCAGAGGCAGAAGAGAGACATCAGAAAGCTCTTGATGAGAGAGATATCTCAATCTATGCATCAGATATCTCAAGAAAGGCAGTTGAAATAAGCAAAGCAGCAGCTCTTAAAGCTGGTGTCTATGATCTTATTGATTTCTCTATTGCAGATTTCACTAAACTTGAAGAGGCTCCTACTCCTGCTGGGTATATCGTAACAGACCCTCCATATGGCGAGAGAATGGCTGTTAAGCAGATAGATAAGCTCTATAGCGATATTGGCGCTACACTGCAGCGTGCATTCAAAGGATGGAAGGCAACTATTCTCACAGGTTCATCAGAGCTTTTGTCTAATATCGACATGAAGCCAGACAGAACCAACTCACTTTTCAATGGCCCTATCCAGTGCCAGGCTGCACACTACACCATCTTCACAGATGAAGAGAAGAATGCGCTCATTGAACGTGCAAAAGAGAAGAAAGCTGCTCGCTTGGCAACTCCGCTAACAGAAGGTGCAGAGATGGCTTATAACCGTCTTATCAAGAACATCGCAGCTATCAAGCCAAAGATGGAAGAGCAAGGCGTAACATGCTACAGAATATATGATGCTGATATGCCTGAATACAGTGCTTCTATAGATATCTATGAAGGCAAGTGGATTGTGCTCTCTGAATATGCCCCTCCAGCAACTATAGACCCTTCTGCAGCTGAAAGAAGGCTTAATGAGCTTGTACTTGCAACTGAGAGAGCAACTGGAATCGATATCGAGAACATCTATGTAAAAGAGAGAAGAAAGCAGGAATCAGGATCTCAGTACACACGTCTTGCTGCTGATAACCACTTCTACATCTGCAGAGAAAACGGAGTAAAGTTCTTAGCTAACTTCTCAGATTACCTCGATACAGGCATATTCCTAGACCATAGACCTGTAAGAAAGATGATCCAGGAGATGAGCGAAGGAAAGAGATTCCTGAATCTATTCTGCTACACAGGAACTGCAACTCTCAATGCTATCAAAGGCGGCGCTGTTTCAACAGTATCAGTAGACGCATCAAATACATATCTTGCATGGTTTGAGCAGAACCTCAAGCTCAATGGCTACTCTACTACTATCGGAAACTTCTTATATAGAGACGATGCTATTGATTGGCTCTGGGCAACATATGATAAGTTCGATCTTATCTTCTGTGACCCTCCTACATGGTCAAACTCAAAAGACAGAAACTCATTTGATGTGCAGCGTGATCAGTATAATCTCATCAGAGCAGCAGCAATGCATTTAGCTCCAAATGGCACACTAATCTTCTCAACTAACTATACACGCTTCAGGTTAGATGAAAGAGTACTTGATAGATACTCTGTTGAAGATATAACAGATAAGACTATCGGAGATGATTTCATGCGCAATCAGAAGATTCATAAAGTCTTCTTGATCAAAAACAAAGTCAAAGTAAATCTCAGAAGAGAACCAGTTAAATTCAGACCTAAAAGATCTAGATCGAGTAGGAGGTAACTGATTAATTCAGTTACCGTCCTCTCACACCACCGTACGTACCGTTTTCAGTATACGGC
>CAKQJZ010000082.1 GCA_934247875.1 uncultured Spirochaetales bacterium | reverse complement strand
AGTATAAAGGCAATTCCTAAAATTCTTGTGAAGTTTCGTTCTATGTGGTGCGTTAGCTTACGTGTATATGTTTATTCTCGCCTGTATAGATAACATAGTATTCAGGAGTAGCTATCTTTGCTTTTTCTCTTCTGAAGAGATATCTCTTATTGCCTCCGATCTCGCGTTTCAGAAGCTCAACGCGATAAGCATGCATTCTGATTATGATATTCTCTGTCCAAGTGTCTTGTGCTTCTATCAGCAAAAGAAGTTCATCACGTACCATAAGTGCTATGTCGTTATAGTTGTCATTCACAATGTAGTTTCGGATTGTCACATCTTTAATATCGTCAATTGTGATGTCTTTATCCTCAGGATGAAAGACCTGATAAATCTCAAGACTGTACTTTGGCATTGAAAACAACATTCTGAAAACACTGTCTTTGACGCTGTGTTTCATGAGACTAGTAGTGTTCTGTTCTCCCACCATTTGAGAACCTCCTACTATTCTATTTGCAATATTTTGAAATTTGACTATTTTTTCACTGAAAAAATATGGGCGCTGCTTTTGCAACACCCACTGAAATATTAGTTTTCTTTGCTATGGTCTACGCTATCATAGTGCCAGCAAGCAACTTCATGACCTTCATGTACTTTGAACATTGGAGGAATATGGCATTGGCAGTAACCCATCTTCTTAGGACATCTGTCATAGAAGTAACAGCCAGCTCTCTCTTTATCTGGAGAAGGAACATCTCCCTCGAGTACGATACGCTTTCTGTTTCTTTCGAGCTCTGGATCTGGAATAGGAGCTGCTGAGAGAAGTGCTTCAGTATATGGGTGAAGTGGCTTCTCATATAGTTCTAGAGCATCAGATACTTCCATGATCTTTCCTAAGTACATTACTATGATTCTGTCTGAGATATGCTGGATAACAGCAAGGTCATGAGCAATGAATAGGAATGTGATCTTCATCTCTTTCTGAAGGTCAGAAATCAAGTTGAGAATCTGTGCCTGAATAGACACGTCAAGAGCTGATACAGGCTCATCTGCTAAGATGATTTTAGGGGAGAGTGCAAGTGCGCGAGCAATTCCGACTCTCTGCTTCTGTCCGCCTGAGAACTCATGTGGATATCTATTCTTGAAAGCTTTATTGAGTCCTACTTTCTCCATAAGCTCTTCAACTTTCACATCAATCTCTTCTTTACTCATCTTATGATCCATAAGACCACGAGCATTGTAGATTTCAAGAGGCTCTGCAATGATATTTGCAACTGTCATTCTTGGGTCAAGAGATGAATATGGATCCTGGAAGATCATCTGGATGTTTCTTCTTTCTTTAAGAAGAGTCTTTTTATCTGCAGTACATAAATCAACACCCTCAAACTCTACTTTGCCGCTTGTTGGCTTATAGAGCTGAGAAATAGATCTTACTGCTGTACTCTTGCCGCAGCCAGACTCTCCTACGATACCAAGAATCTCACCTTCATAAACCTCAAATGAGATTCCATCTACAGCACGTATAGCACCTGTCTGCTTCTTGAAGATTCCGCCGTTGTTGATAGGGAAGTGCTGCTTAAGGTCTTCTACTTTAAGAATTACCTTTTTCTTTTCATTACTCATTTACACTCTCCTCCATCGCTTTAGCAATTTCATCCTCACTTGCATATAGCCAGCAAGCAACCTCTCTCTCTTCGCCCATCTTCTTTGTAGGAGGATAGCACTTGTGGCAAATATCCATATCCCTATGACATCTAGGATGGAAAGGACAGCAAGGAGGTAGGTCAATAACGTTAGGTGGCTGACCTTCAATTGAGAATAGACGCTCTGCTTTGCTATTTGCATCAAGCTTAGGTACAGACGCGATAAGGCCTTCTGTATAAGGATGGTAAGGTTTCTTGAAAAGCTCAGTTGTAGGAGCTTTCTCAACAATACGTCCAGCATACATAACGCATACGTTATCACACATACCAGCAACAACACCGAGGTCGTGGGTAATCAGGATTACAGCTGTATTGAACTTCTCATTCATCTTGCCAATCAGCTCAAGAATCTGAGCCTGAATAGTAACATCAAGTGCAGTTGTAGGCTCATCAGCAATAAGCAGATCTGCGTTGCATGAGAGTGCCATAGCAATCATTACACGCTGTCTCATACCACCAGAGAACTGGTGAGGGTAGCAGTCGATACGCTTCTCAGCTGATGGAATACCAACTTCTTTGAGCATCTGTATTGCTTTCTCTCTAGCTTGCTTCTTAGTTACATCCTGGTGAAGAAGGATAGTCTCAACCATCTGTGTTGAAATTCTCAAGAATGGGTTAAGGCTTGTCATAGGGTCCTGGAAGATCATACTGATCTTGTTGCCTCTGATAGCTCTGAGCTCTTTTTCGCTCATCTTGAGGATATCTTTGCCTTCATAGATTACCTCTCCGCCGACGGTCTTTCCAGGAGGAGATGGTACTAGACGCATGATTGATAGGTTAGTTACGCTCTTGCCACAGCCAGACTCACCAACGAGTCCTACAGTTTCACCTCTATGAACATCAAATGAAACACCATCTACAGCCTTAACAATACCAGCGTCTGTCTTGAAATATGTCTGAAGTCCTTTGACTTCAAGAATTATATTGCTATCGTTGAACTCTTTCATTAATCACTCCTTAAAGCTGGTTCTTTGACTGTGGGTCAAATGCATCTCTAAGACCATCACCGAAGAAGTTCATTGAGAATAGGAAGAGTACCATCGTAATTGATGGGAAGATAAGCTTCCATGGATATAGTGTCATAGAGTTGACAGCGTCTCCAATCAATGAGCCCCATGATGCATAAGGTGCCTGAACACCAAGTCCTAAGAATGATAGGAAGGACTCTTGCATGATGAAGTTAGGAATACGGATAGTAGAGTATACAATGATAATCGATAGAGAGTTTGGAATCATATGCTTTGCAATGATTCTGAATGTAGATGCTCCCATGCTTCTTGCAGCTTCTACATATTCCTGATTCTTCAAGCTCATGATCTGACCACGTACCATACGTGCGATTGTAAGCCAGGAAATAAGAGAAAGTGCCAAGAATAGGTTAGAGATCTTACGTCCCCAGATTGCCATGAAGATGATAACGAGAAGCATATATGGAAGACCATACATTACGTCTACGAATCTCATGAGATAGTAGTCTACCTTTCCACCAACGTAGCCTGCGATAGAACCAACACAGATACCAATGAGAATAGATGTGATTGTACCAATGAGACCAATAGCGATAGATACTCTGCCGCCATAGATGATTCTTGATAACAGGTCACGTCCCAGATAGTCTGTTCCGAAGATATAGCGTCTCTCATTAGTCTTGCTGACTTCAAGATCTGCTGAAATGCCATTGCCAAGCTCAAGCTCTGAGTCGATTGGGAACTGCATCTCTTTGCCAGCCTTGATATCTGCTTTGATCTGCTTAAGTGCTGTCTTATTAGCCTGTGCAGAGATCTTGCCATATAAGTTAGCTTTGACAAGTGAGTCATACTCTTTATTTGAGTAGTTCTCAAACTGTGCAAGCGCTGCTGAGTCGATATCTTCCTGAGAGAGTGCACCATCGCTATCACTGCTCTTGATGCTGTTCTTGATAGAAGCAAGAAGCTCTTTGTCTACAGTTTCCTGGAGCTTCTGGATATCTGCACCAGAGATGTTTGCATAAACATGATAAAGCTGATCTGTAGTAGCCTTTGAAAGGTTTACTTTCTCTCCGTTGATATTGCCATAGAGTTTCTTGATAGTGACCATGATGTCACTTTCAATCTTGTCTTTTGTCTTATCAATCTGCTTCTGCTCTGATGCGCTTAGAGTAAGTGTTCCATTCTCCAAAGCTTCCATGCCTCTATCATAGAGAAGGTTCCAAGCTTTGTTAGTGTTGTCGTTCATTACCCAATCAGTTACTTTCTCATTCTCTTCATCAGAAAGAACCAAGCGTCCGCCTTTCCATGCAGATGTGAATACATCTTTATATTTCTTCTCAAGCAAAAGCTCACCGCTTGTCTTTGTAAGACTTGGCTTCAAGTGCTGATGATCTGTTACGATTTCATCGTAAGGGTAGAGTGGGAGAAGATTTGCAAAAGCTGCAACGAGGGCATAGATGATTACTACAACCATGCCAAATACAGCCATCTTATTCTTCTTCAGTCTCTTCCAGGCTTCTTTTGTTAGGCTTGTTCCTTCGATGACCTGATTGAATTCATTTGTTGTTACATTCTTTTTTCTTGCCATCTGGTGCCTACTTATATGAAATTCTAGGGTCTAGGAGAGAATAAACTACATCTACAATGAAGTTCATTATTACGAGAATTACAGAGTAAACAATTACTACACCTACGATGAGTGTGTAGTCTCTGTTGAATGAGGACTGGACGAAGAACTTACCAAGACCAGGTACTCTGAATACCTGCTCAACAACGATTGAGCCTGTGATGATACCTGCGAATGCTGGGCCTAAGTAAGATACGATAGGCAGCATAGCGCCCTTCATAGCGTGCTTGAAGATGATTGTTGAGTTCTTCATGCCTTTTGCTTTAGCAGTTCTGATATAGTCAGATCTAAGTGTCTCAAGCATGCTTGAGCGTGTAAGACGTGCAATATCAGCATAATATGCAAAAGAAAGTGCCACTGTAGGCAGGATTATTGTAAGCCAGCTTGCATCTCTGTCGCTGATCCAGCCAGATGTTGGGAGCCATTTGAGCTTCATAGCGAATATGAGCTGCAACAGTGGTCCAACTACGAATAGAGGAATAGATAGGCCAAGAGAAGCTAAGCTCATGGCAAAATAGTCAAAGAAGGTATTCTGCTTGATTGCAGATATTATTCCAAACGATATTCCAAAGAATAAAGCTACAAGCATGGCCATGCAGCCAAGTTCAATAGAATTAGGAAGAGAAGTAAATATAAGATAGTTAACATCGTGGTCCTTATATTTATAAGAAGGGCCAAGGTCTCCTCTAAGTACATCAAACAGATATCTGCCATACTGTTTAAGCATAGGTTCATCAAGGTGGTATTTAGCCTCGATGTTTTTCTTAATCACCTCTGGCAATGCTCTCTCTCCATCAAAAGGACCGCCCGGCGCAATGCGAACGATAAAGAAGCTGAGAGTAATAATGACCAGGATGGTAGGTATCATGCCGATGAGTCGTTTAATGATATATTTTGTCATGCACAACTCCTATCCTCACTAGTTACCAATATATCTAGTGTGCCAATAATTAATCTTTAAATGCATAGAATTCTGATAATAATACAAAATTTTGCAATCAATATATCAATTTATAACGGAGTTTTATATTTCGTTCAAGACTTTATTGTAGTTGTATTTGACTCTTCTTTCGGATAAAGTCACTACTATGAGAAAAATTTACATAGAAAGCCTAGGCTGTGCTAAGAACCAGGTTGATTCAGAGGTTCTGCTTGCATATGCAGAAGATAATGGATTTGAAAGAACACTAAATGCAGAAGAGGCCGATGTAATCGTAGTAAATACATGTGGTTTTATTGAGAGTGCGAAGAGTGAATCGATAAACACATTCTTCTCATTGAAAGAGATCAATCCAGATGCAAAGATAGTGCTTGCAGGCTGTCTTGCCCAGCGCTATGGTAGCGAGATGGAGCTTGAAGAAGCTGATGCGATATTTGGCAACCATGATTTATCTCAATTCCCTGGCTTATTGAAGAATCTTGAAGTAAAACGTGAAGTATTGATTCCTGAGTACCCAGATCCAGATAGGGAAAGGGACGATAGACATGAGCTTTTAGGATTCCCTAGAAGTGCATATCTGAAGATCAGTGAAGGCTGCAATCACTGCTGCTCTTATTGCGCTATCCCTGTAATCAGAGGACCTCTTAGAAGCAGACCTTTTGATAAGATCATTGAAGAGGCCAAGCGTTTAATCAACGAAGGAATATATGAGATAAATGTCATTGCACAGGACCTTGGTGCATATGGCTTAGATTTATATGGCAAGTCAAAGTTCGTAGAGCTTATGGACACTCTATCAGCTCTTGATGGGGATTTTGTTCTTAGAATGCTCTATATTCATCCAGATACATTCCCAGAAGAACTCATTGACTTAGTATCTAAAAGAGAGAAGATTCTTCCTTATTTTGATATCCCATTCCAGCATGCTTCTCATAGAGTCCTAGTCTCAATGAGACGCACAGGCAGTGTTGAAATATATACTGACTTGGTTAACAGAATCAGAGCAAAGTGCCCAGATGCTGTTATAAGATCAACTCTGATGGTTGGTTTTCCAGGAGAAGAAAGAGAGGACTTTGAAGAGCTTCTGCGCTTTGTCAAGCTTGCTAAGCTTGATTGGATGGGCTCTTTCACATATTCACGCGAAGAAGATACTCCTGCTTATAGCATGAGAGGAGAAAGAGAGCACAATAAAGCTCATAAGAGAGCTGTTCTTTGGCAAAAGGAACTTGAAGAGGCGCAGACTCCTATAACAGAGGAGCGTTTGCAGCGCTTTATCGGCAGAACTTTCAAAGCACTTGTTGAAGAGAAGATTGAAGGCGAAGAGCTAGCAATTGGCAGAATATACTCAGAAGCGCCAGAAGTCGATGGGCTTACAGTAATCATGGGACGCGACATGAAGCCGGGCGATGTCGTTGAAGTCGGCATTCGCAGTGTGCGCGGAGTTGATTTAGAGGGTATCAAAATTGGTTGATCTAGATACGCTAAACAGCGCTCAAAGAGAAGCTGTACTTGATTTTGATCATAATTTATTGCTCCTTGCATGTGCAGGCTCAGGCAAGACTCGTACTGTTACAAGCAAAATCTCATATGCAATTGAGAATGGCATTTATAAGCCAAGTGAGATTCTTGCTGTAACATTTACCAACAGAGCTGCCAAAGAGATGAAAGACAGAGTCAAAGCAGCTCTCCCCGATAGAGATCTCTCATTCCTGGAAATCAGAACATTCCATAGTCTCGGCGCATGGCTTCTGAGGCGCTTTTATGAAGACGCAGGGCTTGAACGTGATTTCTGCATATATGATGACGATGATTCACTTTCACTTCTTTCATCTGTTGTTCGCCTTGATAAAAAAGAGCTTAGAATAATTCAGAGACAGATTTCAAAGGCTAAGGATCTTGGCCTCTCACCTGATTCTCCACAGCTAAGCGAAGTATCACCAGACCCAGATTTCAGAGTGCATTTCAGAAGCTATGAAGAGGCACTCCAAAAAAGCGGTAACGTAGACTTTGCAGATCTTATTCTGAAAGCCACTGAGTTATTATCTGATGAGAATAGCGCAGCTGCACGCTATTGCCATAGCCGTTTCCATTTCATAGTAGTAGATGAGTATCAGGACTCAAATACAGAGCAGTTCCTGTTTTTAAAGGCACTTAAAGGGAATGCAAGGCTAGTCGTAGTCGGAGACGATGACCAGTCTATTTACTCTTTCAGAGGTGCTGAGGTCAAGAATATCCTTTCTTTCTCTCGCATGTTTGAGAATGTAAGAGAGATAAAGCTTGAGAAGAACTACAGATCTACAGATGAGATATTGCGTCCATCTAGTGCGCTTATCAAGCACAATAGCGAACGTCATGAAAAAGAGATTGTCTCAGCAAGTGGCAAGAAAGGATCAAAGCCTGCTGTGCTATGCTCAATGAATGCAAACTATGAGAGCATGAGGATTGCAAACCTTATTGAGAACTTAGGCTCATATGACAATACAGCGATTCTGTATCGCACAAATGCGCAGTCCCAGCTCTTTGAGCAAGCGCTCACAGAAAGAAGAATACCATACAAAGTAATCGGCGCATTGAAGTTCTATGAGCGTGAAGAGATCAAAGATGGGCTTGCGTTTTTATACCTTTTAATGAATAAACGCGACCAGGTTTCTTTCCGCCGTATTATTAATAAGCCCGCGCGAGGGCTAGGAGACGCGAAAGTAAGCAAGATTCTCTCTTATGATGATGATATCAAAGAGGCACTAAAGAAGTTTGGCGAAGAGGAGAAGGGTGCTTCGCGAGACAGTGCGCTACGCTTCTTAGAAGCTCTCGAAAATGCAGAGAAAAGCCTGAGCCTCAATGAAGACCTTGGCGTTATGATGACTAATGCACTCCATGCGACAGGTTTATATGAAAACTATGAAAAAGAACCAGATAAAGCTATCAGAACTACAAAGCTTGAAAACCTTTCACAGCTTGTAAACGTCTTATCTGAATCTGGCAGAGGCCGTGAAGCTCTATCTTTGTTTCTTGAGAAGCTTACTCTCGATTCAACAACACTTGGCGAACATGACCCGAGAGATGAAGAGGGTGTTACATTGATTACGATGCATAACACTAAAGGTCTTGAGTATGAGAGAGTATTCGTCGTAGGACTTGAAGAGCAATTGATCCCAGGAAGAAGTGCCGATATCCCACGTGCTAAAGAGGAAGAGCGCAGAATACTGTATGTTGCTATGACGCGAGCAAAGAGCTCTCTATATCTCTCATTTGCGAGAAGCAGAAAGCAATGGGGCATGAATATGCACTCTCTCCCATCGTCTTTTCTGCGTGAGATTCCAAGAGACATGCTCTCTGGAGAAGTCGATGCGATATATAAAACTGGAAATGGAAGCAGTGAAAGTGCGGTAAATAGATTCTCAAGCTATAAGCCATACTCTAATCCTTATGCATATGTAGGCCATCAGACTAGCTATAAGCCAAGAAGCGAAGCTGCAAATACTCCATCTTGGGCTTCGAATATAGTAGATGCAAAACCTAAAGCTAAGGTCGTAAAGAGCGATAAAGCTGCTATTCATTTCAATGTAGGGGATAAAGTGAAAAGCCCTGTGTATGGCAATGGCATTATCGATGAGATTGAAGATAGAGGAGACAAGCGTATTCTCACTATCAAATTTGGCACTAAGCAAGCTAAGTTTGTTGAAAGCAAAGCTGTCCTTGAAAAGCTAACAGAATAAACGCATGAGATAATTCAACCAGATGTTTTGAGCTATTTATATGAGGAATTTCGGTTTTTTAGCTGAAGTTCCTCTGTGACTCTCAAATAATTTTTTCCACTGCTTTTTAGAAGAAATATATAGATGCCTGAGGTTGCTATTCCCAGGCA
>CAKQJZ010000081.1 GCA_934247875.1 uncultured Spirochaetales bacterium | reverse complement strand
TAATCTGATCCGAGTGCATATTCATGCACTAAATGATGAATATTCTTTCATGCGATTTTACTTTTGCAATTTCCTCACTTATTCTTCTAAAATAAATGGAATCATATATATAGGTTTGAATTGAAGATTATCTTCATTTTTCACATCTTTTTGAGATAACAGATATTGCTCTTCAACTTTAGAAGAATACTTTTTAGCAAATTCTGTTATTGAATCATGGAATCGAGTATTCGATGATTTAATTTCAAGTGGCACAACTTTCGCTCTTTTTGAAATCAGAAAATCAATCTCATAGGAATGAGTACTGCCCTCTTTCTTCCATGTATGATAAAAGAGTCTTCTTCCCGCAGCTGTAATCATCTGAGCAACTACATTCTCAAATAAATAGCCAAGATTAATATTCAGATTATTCGATAAGAGTTTCTTGTAAATATCGTTATATATTTTGCTTTCATCTCTGAAAAGCAAAGTGACAAACAAGCCGATATCTGCCAAGAATAGCTTATACGAACTTGAATCCTTTGTTTGATTCAAAGCAATGCTTGGATCAGTAGTATTGTATGATATCAAGACAGTTTTCGAGTCAATCAAATCTGATAATAGCTCTTCATCCTTCTTTGAGACTTTTTTCGAAAGAACATTAGAGATAGAAAAGTTCTTTCTTCCAAGCATTAACTGGCTAGGAATAGCATCATATAGCTTTGAGATTCTTCCAGAACTATCAATCTTGTTAAAATCTTCCTCATAGAGCTCTATAATCTTCCTTTTTATATCATCTATTTCTGCAAAGCTCTTCCCTTCAGCATACGCTTTGACAGCTTGAGGCATTCCTCCCACTGCCATATAAGCTCTGAAGTTGCGCATTTGAGTGCGATGTATTGCGTCTCCAGCTGACTCATCACTCTTATATATGTTTCGAATAATTGGATATGTATTATTTCCTGTAGCTTCAAGAAATTCTTCATAGTCCATTGGATAGACAGCAATTCTATGCTCCTCAGAAGGAATTACAATATCTTTGACATTTTTCTTAATGCTAATCAGAGATCCTGTCTCTATATAATAATATCGTCCATCTTTAACAAGATATTTTATAGCTTGCCTTACAAGGGGGGCTCTTTGAATCTCGTCAAAGACAATGACAGATTCTCCTTCATGCAACAACACTCCTGTTTCTAGCTGTAAGCGCTGAAAAAACAAGTTCAGATTGGAAATATCAGAAAACACATCCAATGTCGTTCTACTGACATTGGCAAAATCTATTATTATATGAGATTTAAACTCATTTCGAGCGAATTCTTCTGCGATTGTAGACTTTCCAACTCGCCTCGGCCCCTCTAAAAGAGCTGCATAACTTCTGCCATGCTTAAGTTTCCATTCTAATAATTCTTTATATACCTTACGCTTAAATATCATATCTACCCTAATTTCAAGTTAACCTATATATAAAATATACCCATATTTCAAGTTAATCAACAAGCAAAAATATACCATATTTCAAGTTAAATGATGATAAATCAACAAAAGTGAGATGATTTTTGGGCTTTTTAGCGGATAAAAAACTGGTCAGAAGATACTCTCTCCTGGCCAGTATAAGATTCAGTTAATTGTTCAGTCTAATTTGATTGCACCATCTGATACATAGTCTCCGTTTGAATCGAAAAGGATGTATGAAGTGCTTGGAAGACTTACTTTGATATGAGAGCCGATTGGGAAGTCAAGAGAGCCAAAAAGTACTGATGAAAGTACTGCTTTGCCTATCTTAAGACGCAAAATAGTCTCCATACCACTTGGAAGAGAAGAAAGAACTTCACTATCTACGCCATCATCACTTTTAACTATGAACTCTGGTCTGATACCAATAATCGGTGCATCTCCAATATCTTTAGTTACAGGTGCATTAGGAACGAAGTGGAGCTTTCCTATCTCACTATCAAGATAGAGTGCTTTCTTATTGAGAGTGCTGCACTTTAGGAAGTTGATAGTAGGAGATCCAACAAAGTCAGCAACGAATGTATTTGCAGGCTTGTTGTAGACAGTCAGAGGTGGATCAAACTGCTGCAGGTGGCCATCTTTCAAGAGACAGATCTTTGTTGCAAGCGTCATAGCCTCAAGCTGGTCATGTGTTACATAAACAAATGTAGCACCAGTCTCTCTATGAAGTCTCTTAAGCTCTGTTCTCATCTCCATTCTGAGTTTAGCATCAAGGTTAGAAAGAGGTTCATCCATCAAGAGGACTTTAGGGTTAGTTGCCAGAGTCCTGGCAATAGCAACTCTCTGCTGCTGTCCGCCAGATAGCTCAGCTGGATAACGAGATCCAAACTCTTCAATCTTCAAAAGGCTCAGAAGCTCTTTGACACGTGCATCGATATCTTCTTTCTTCCACTTCATATTCTCAAGACCGAATGCAATATTCTGCTTTACAGTCATATGAGGCCAGAGTGCATAGTTCTGGAATAAGAATCCACAATTACGCTTTGAAGGAGAGACATCAATCATCTTCTCTGATGAGAAAACGACATTGCCATCAATCAGGATTTCTCCAGATGTTGGCGTCTCAAGACCCGCGATCTGTCTGAGAGTTGTAGTCTTACCACATCCAGATGGGCCCAAGAGTGTTACGAAATCACCATCTTCAATAGTGATAGAGAGATTATCTACAGCGGTGAAGCTTCCACCGAATTTCTTTGTTATATTCTTTAATTCAATCTTTGGCATATCATTTTCCTCCAATGCCCTTGTCTATTGATGCGCCCGTAAGCTTATTAACAAGACCGTTTACAGCCAAGACAATAAGTACAATCATCAAGTTGATACCATTTGAATACTGGTTCCAGCCCTTCTCGTTATAATAGAAGAGAAGAGTTGTAAGTACTCTGTTAGATGGTGTTACAAGCAATACGAAGAGGGAGAGCTCTCTCATGCAGCTTGTAAATGGAAGCAAGTAACCTGAGATGAAGCTTGACTTCTGAATTGGGATTACAAGCCTCAACATACGCTTTGGCCAATTGACTCCGATAATCTCACCAGCTTCCTCTATCTGATTAGATAGCTGCATCATCGCATTGATACCGCTTCTTGATGCAAATGGCATGTATTTGACAGTACCGATAAGTACCAACAAGAAGAATGAACCATATAAAGATGGAATGATGCCATGTCTTGTTGAGAACATAGAAAGATAGATTACGCTGAATGCCATACTAGGCATCAGGTATGGGAAGAATGCAAGGTTATCAACAACCTTTGCAAGCTTGGTTCCCCTGCCTCTTACAATGCCATAACCTGCTAAGAAGCCTAATGTACCAGCTGTGAATGCGCAGATCAAAGAGAGCTTCAAGCTATTGAATAGCGAAGTCCAGAGTGCTGGGTTTCTAAGCAGTCCTGCTTCATTGTTAGCAATGCTATTGTCTTCTGCTGTACCAATCCAGAACTGCAGAGTGAAGTTCTTGAGAGAATAATCACCAGGCTGCAAGATCAAAGACTCAATTGCAAATGAAACAAGAGGAAGAATAGATACTGCAACAATCAGGATAAGAGCAATGACTGAGATGACATTTCTACCCTTCTTGAGGTTGATCAATGAGATATTGCTGCTCTTCCCAGTTACTGTAGTATAGTTCTTTCTTGTACCAATCATTCTGTTGTTGAATGCCAGGATAGCAACAGAGATGATGATCATAAGCATCGCAATACAATAGCCCTGACCTGGGTTTATGCCATTCAGAGTTCTATAAAGCTGAGTTGTCAGAACCTGGTATCTGACAGGGAGACCTAAGAACTGAGGAACTGCGAATGAAGACATAGCAGATGAGAATACCAAAAGGAATGTTGATAGTACTGCAGGAAGAATCATAGGGATAGTGATCTTCATGACTATACGACGACGCTTGGTATTGAGCATCATAGCAGCCTCTTCGAGGTTAGCATCCATGTTCCTTAAAATGCCACCAATCATGATGTAAGCAAATGGAGCATAGTGAAGACCTGTAACAAGCGCAATTGGGAATGCACCATATGCGAACCAGTTTGGAGTCTCTACACCTGTTAAAGCTGTGAACATTCCAGGAATACCACCAACTACTGAGTTCTTGAATACATTGTACCAAGCAAGCGCTAAGGTCCAAGATGGCATGATATAAGGGAATATAAATAATGATGAAAGAGCTTTCTTCCATCTGATATTCGTTCTTGTGATGAGCCATGAGAATACACCACCAAAAAGGAGAGCTACAAAGCAGGCTCCTAGAGAAGTTACAAGTGAATTCAGCAGTGGCTTATAAAAGACAGATAAACTTGATGGGTCAAACAATACTTTGATCCAATGAGCCAAAGTAAAACTGCCTACACTCTGTTTTAATCTCATAGACTCTGAGATATGGACTGTAAATGTGTCCTTTATCATAGTCAGCATTGGGAAGAGTGTCAGATACCCAAGGAAAATTAACATTACAAGTAGCACTACGTTATATGGCTTCTTGATAAATGTCTTGAATCGATATAATTGCTTTTTCAATTTGATCTTCCTTATTAAACAGTCAGCCCCGTAGAGCTGACTGTGATTGTTTTTGTTCAGACTTTTAAACAATGCTTGAGATAAACTCTTCTACATCAGCACGTGCTTCTGCACACCACTGATAATCTTCATAAACAAGCTGGTTCTTCCAATCAACGATGTTGAGAGTATCTTCGCTGTTGTCAGAAAGATATGTAACAGGAGAATAGTCACCGATAACATCAAATGGAACCCAACCTTCTTCAGACATAGCAAACTCGATAAAGAGCTTAGCAGCGTTTGGAGCTTTAGCATTAGCTGTAACAAATACATATGCTGGGTACATAAAGCCTGAGAATGGTTCCATGTTGTAAGCTGGAGCGAGTGCAAGGTTCTTAGCAGCAGCAGTTCTCATCTTGTTGAGAGTGAAGAGACCTACCATTTCCTTACCCTGTCCCTTAGCACCAACGTTCTCTGCAATAGTTGTATCACTCTTGCCAAGTACTACGCCATTGTTGTAGATAGCTTTGATCCATTCATAACCAGCATTCTTAGTTGTGAGCTTGATATCTTTACCATAGTAGCTCTTATAAGCATCTGCAATCTTCTGAGCCCAATCATCTCTTGTGATCATTGTGAAGAAGTTCATGTTTACAGCTTCTGAGAACGGATCCTTGAACTGTAGAGCGCCTTTGTATTCAGGTTCTGTCAGCTGCCAGATGTTTGTAAGCTTCTGCTCTTGTGCGACTTCGCTATTGTAGATGAATACTTTGTTCATTCCTTCAAATACAAGTGGGTTCTCAAATTCCTTGCTTATGATATTGCCTGAAACATTTTCAGGAGTATAAGTTGTAACATAACCTGTCATGATCAGCTCAGGATAGATTCTGCTGCCATCCTGGCAGAAAACTACATCTGCAGCATCAAGATTAGCAGCAGCTTCTTTTGAAACCTTTTCAATCATCTCAGTATCTTTAAGCTGTGTCACATCAACCTTAATACCATACTTTGCTGTGAAAGCATCACCAATTTTAGTAGTTCTGCTTGAATATGTATAAACTGTAAGTGGGCCTTCGCTCTTTGCAGCTTCAACAAGCTCATCATGAGTCATAGTCTTTTCAACTTTAGTCTCACTCTGTGCTGATTCTTTGCTTCCATTAGCAAAGATAGGTGTTGCGATTAAGAAAATAAGCAGCATAACAGCTAATACGCAATTTCTCATTATTAAATACCTCCATATGCTTTAAAAAAGACTTTTGAATTGCTCTTTTCATTCTTTATGTTAAATCTGAAATTCAATAAGTCAATAAAAAAATGAAATAAATTTCTAATTCTTTTATTTTTTTGTTGCTTTTATACAAAGATTGAACATAAAATTAAAGAAGAAACGAAATTAATTTCACATTAAGGGTGTTTTTATGGATATTCAAAACAATGAGAAAGTTACTAGGCTCTACTTGCTGATAAAAGACAAATATCAGCTTTTAGGTACTGGAGAGCGTCGCATTGCCGACTATATCCTAGGACATGAGGACGAGATATTAGAGCTTCCTATTGCAGAGCTAGCTGCGTTCGCTGATGTCAGCCAGCCAACAGCAGTCAGGTTTTGCAAGAAGCTTGGTTTTAATGGAATAAAAGAATTCAAGATATTTGCAGGGACTGTTAAAGGCTCTGGCGCAAAGATTGAACCATGCGCATTAGAAGATGAAGATGATGATATCTTCAAAAAAGTATTCAAAAACTCGATGAGTGCGATTGAAAGCTCCTTTAAAAGCACAACAATCAAAACAATGTCAAAAGTTGCAGACCTTATCTATCGCGCAGAGTCTGTCTTAGTATTTGGCGTTGGCGGTTCTGCTATCCCTGCTGAATATGTATATACAGAGCTTTCACGATTTGGCAAAAAGGTATTTGCATATACTGACTTATTCTCACTCAAACAATTCCATGCAGATTTCAATAAAAGCGACCTTGCACTGTTTGTCTCTCGTTCAGGTGAGACAGATGAGATATACCGAATCGAAAACAAAGCAAAAGAGAATGGCGCTGCTGTTGTTGCTATCACTACAAATGTTGATTCAGCAATCTATCGCTTAGCAGACTATGCGATTGTTGTGAGAGAGGAACAGCTGATGAATGGAGATAAGAACTCATTCACTAGAATTGGTGAGATTGCCTTGATCTCCTGCTTATACATCATGTGTGCAGAAAGAAAGGCACAAGAGGACCCTGATTTTAAAGAGAACTATATTGGACTAACTAACTATAGATAGAGATTTTGGAGGTACAAATGTATACAAACATCAAAACAATATTGCAGAACGCAGCAGCTAATAACTACGCCGTTTTAGCTACAAGTCCTATCAATATGGAAATTACAAGAGGAATGATCAGAGCAGCTGAAGAGAAAAAAGCGCCTATCATCTTCCTGCTTGGACAGAACATGATGAGACAGCATGCAAAAGCAGAGATCATCATTCCTATGATCAAGAAGCTCGCAGAAGAATATGCTACAGTTCCAATCGCAACTTGCCTTGACCATGGCAACGACAATGAAAGAATCATGTATGCTTTCAGAAATGGATTCTCTTCTATCATGTTTGATGGCTCTCTATTGAGCTTTGAAGACAATATGAAAGAGACAAAGCGCGTTGCAGATCTTTGCCATAGCTTTGATATGGGCATCGAAGGCGAACTTGGACACGTAGGCATCGCAGCTAATGGAGATGAGAAAGATGAGAGCATCTATACAGACCCAAAAGATGCCAAGCTCTTTGTAGATAGAACTGGTGTTGACTGTCTTGCTATCGCAGTAGGCACAGCGCATGGAGAATACCCTAAAGGACTCATTCCACATATCAACTTTCAGAGAATCAGAGAAGTAAAAGATATCACAAATGGCATGCCTATCGCTCTTCATGGAGGATCTGGCAGCGGAGATGAGAACATCCTCAAAGCTGTAGAAGCTGGCATCAACAAAGTTAACATGGTAACTGATGTATTTGTCACAGCTCGTGAATATACAAAAGCAGCTTTAGCAGAAGATCCAAAGATCGGTTACATCAATCTGATGATGGGACTTGAAGACCATGTCAAAGGTTTTATAGAGCATTGGATTGATCTTACAGGCTCTGCAGGCAAGTCAGAGCTATTCAAGCCTATCGATAGAATGGGTCTTTTGACACCTAAATGCACTACCGGTCTTGGTGAATAATCACTCTCTACTTCTACTCTTATAAGGCTGACCAATGTTTGTTGGTCAGCTTTTCTTTATCCTTTGCTCTTTTTTCACTTATTTAATAGTCAAAACAGATAATTCTGACGATATATAAGTATGAAGAATGAGCAACTCAATAATGAACTGAACAATGAATGGCCTAGAGAGAAACTTGCACGGCTCTCTATCGATGCACTTACAGACAAAGAGCTCTTGATGCTCCTGATTGGCTCTGGGACTAATGGCAGAAGCGTTTCAGCTATAGCAGATGAACTTTTGGAAAAACTTGATAAAGAAGAAAATCTGAAGCTGAGTGAAATCAGGATAGTTCCAGGAATAGGCATCGCGAAAGCATCTATGATTGCTGCAGCTTTAGAGCTTGGCAGAAGAAGAAAAGACAGGCTGAAGACTATCATTACAAAGCCTAGTGACATCTTCAATGAAGTCAGACACTATGCATCCAGAGAACAGGAGAATCTGATTGTAGTAATGCTTAATGGTGCTCATGAAGTACTTGGCACGAGAGTCGTCACACGTGGCTTAATTGACAGAACGATTGCGCACCCCCGTGACTTGTTTGCCCCTGCTGTAGAGAAGCGTGCAGTTGCGATTTGCATTGCGCATAATCATCCATCTGGAAACTTGACGCCAAGTCTGAACGATAAGGAAATGACAGACAGAATGGTAGCTAGCTCCAACATTCTTGGAATAAAGCTACTTGATCATATAATATTCTCACATGATGATTTTTACTCATTTTTGGAGCATTCACTGATTCACTAGAATGCTATATCGAGAAGAAGCGGAGCGTGATCAGAGCCTGGAGTAGAAAGAACAGAGAGATTGTTGACACGTTCTCTGATCCTTTGAGAAATAATCATATAGTCTATTCTCATCCCCTCATTGCGCTCTCTTGCTCTTGTCTTATATGACCACCATGTGTATTTGACTTCGTCTGGGAATAAGTAGCGAAATACATCTGTGAAAGAGTGCGAAAGCAACCTTTCAATGTCTTCTCGCTCTTCTTTTGTGTATCCAGGAGTACCATCAAGAGATGGAGAATAAACATCTTTATCTGAGCGTGCTGCATTGAAGTCTCCTCCGATGATAACTGGCTTCGATTTATCGAGCCCGATGATCAAGTCCAATATATACTTATCAAACTCTGTTTTGCGTTCTATCCCTCTTCCAGCATTTGGAGCGTATAAAGAAGCGACATAATAAGAAGGAAACTCAAGCGCAATGAACCTGCCTTCAGACATGTTATCTCGAACTACGCTGATTGCTTTTTCTTTTGAAAACAGCGCAACACCAGAGTAGCCGGGCCTAGTGCCATGATTTTGACGTACTCCAACGGCTAAAGCCTGTTGGATTCTGGCCCTGCAAACGATAAACGCACCATAGCGGCGTCTTAC
>CAKQJZ010000080.1 GCA_934247875.1 uncultured Spirochaetales bacterium | reverse complement strand
CTGCTATTGAATTTTCCGAAAGGAGATCCCGAGGCTTAGGTGAGATACCTCGGGGTTCTACCCCGAGGAGGTTCATTATGCAAAAGCTATGATGACAAATCTAATGAAGTGGTTCTGTAAGCGTAGTGGCAAGAGCAAATTCAGCGCAAAAGATATAGCTAGCATGAAAGCTACAGCAGCGCTGAAAGCTGCAGATCGCAACCCTTATTCCTGGAATATGGAGTTTTATGAGTATCCAGATGGCTCTGGGTATGAAGGGCGTTTTACGATAATTAGCCGAGAAAGCCCATAGGCTTCAGCCGTGGGATGAGAGGCTCAAGTCTTATTATTTGCTGCGTTTGAGATGATTTCGTTGGACTTAAATTGTTATACGTGTTAAAATTAAAGTATAAAGAAAAGGCAATAATCTGTTATTGAAAATCTTTAAGTATCTATCTTAGAAATACTGCTGAAACGTTATGTATTGAGGACCAGAAGAACGCATGAAGTCTCTAACCGTCAAGCTTTATAATGATGAAGATTGCAAGTATCTTAACGACATGATCAATGTCGGAGGCATCATATACAATACTGCAATCACTATCATTCAGGATGAGTATAAGAAAGAAGGCAAGCTTATGAAGAAGAATGACCTTCAGAAGATCCTCAAAGATATGAGAAACAGCGAAGAGCACAGCTTCTGGCAGATGGTAGGAAGCCAGGCTGTCCAGGATATAACAGATAGGATATACCGCTCTTATAACAGATTCTTCAAAGACAGGAAGAATGGCACCAAGACTTCTCCTCCTAAAAGGAAGAAGGTGAAGAAATATAAAAGCGTGACATACAAGCAGGCTGGATATAAGTTCCTCCCAGGTGGCAGAGTCAAGATTGCTGGCCGCATCTACAGATACTGGGATTCCTATGATTGCCTCCTTGAGACTGTTAAAGTCCATACTATGACGATAAAGAGAAATGCTCTTGGCGAGTACTTTCTATTCATGACTGCAGATGCTCCTATCACCATGGGTGAGAACAGGGATAAGAGATGTGAAGTTGGAATGGATTTCGGGCTCAAGACATTCCTGACGTTATCAGATGGGACCAAGATAGAATCACCGGAGTTCTTTAAAAAAGGGATTGCAGGAATCAGAAAAGCGAATAAGGAGCTTAGCCGGAAGAAAGAAGGCAGCAAGGGCAAGCTCAAGGCTGAGAAGGCACTCTATAGGAGACATGAGCATATTGCAAACTGCAGGAGAGACTGGTTCTTCAAGCTTGCCCATGAGCTATGCTCTGCTTATAGTGTCATAGCTATAGAGAATCTGAACCTCAAAGGCATGGCTAAGCTATGGGGACGCAAAGTGAGTGATTATGCATTTGCTGAATTTGTGAGTATTCTGGAATGGGTTTCTTCAAAGCATGATACTGTGATAGTGAAAGCTGACAGGTTCTATCCCTCATCTCAGACATGCTCTCGCTGTGGTACGCTAAATTATGAAATGAAGGATCTCAGAAAGAGGACATTCAGATGCGGAGCCTGTTCTTTGGAAATAGACAGAGATCTCAATGCTGCTATAACGCTAAAGAACGAAGGATTGAGGAAGATCAAGGATTTATCAGCAGTTTAGGCTGCTATAAAGGCTGAGGCCGGGCGGGCCTCAGTGGTCTGAGATGAAGTAAGACGCCGCTATGGTGCGTTTATCGTTTGCAGGGCCAGAATCCAACAGGCTTTAGCCGTTGGAGTACGTCAAAAAGCTTATGTTCATGAGCGAGAATGGCATGATTGTGAATGATGCATTAAAGCGTATAGATAGTGTTTTAGAGAGTCCATCGCTTTCTGCTTCCAATAATCCTAAGCATCCTAAAGATAGTTCTCTTTCATTGTCTCATGTCTCTTTCAGCTATGATGGTGTGAAGAATGCAATTGAGGATGTTTCACTTTCAATCAAAGCTGGCGAGAGAGTAGCCTTCGTCGGGCCATCGGGTGGTGGCAAATCAACTCTTGCGTCTCTCATTGCGCGCTTCTTTGATCCTCAGAAAGGTTCTATCTCAATCGGCGGCGTAAATGTGAAGGATATTGAGAAAAATGAGCTTATGGAAAATGTTTCGTTTGTTTTCCAGAATAGCCGTTTGATCAAAGGTTCTATTTTGGACAATGTGCGCATGGGGAAGCCTGATGCAACAGAAGAGGAAGTGATGGAAGCACTGCGTTCATCTCAGTGTCTCGATATCATAGAGAAGTTTCCAGATGGAGTGAATACTGTAATTGGATCAAAGGGCATCTATCTCTCAGGAGGAGAGATGCAACGCTTGGCTATAGCACGAGCAATGCTCAAAAATTCCCCAGTGCTGATTTTGGATGAAGCTACTGCATTTGCAGATCCTGATAATGAAGTGAAAGTACAAAGTGCATTCAATGAGCTTCTTAAAGGACGCACTCTCATCATGATTGCCCATCGCTTATCGACAATCGTCAATGCTGACTGCATCTATGTGCTGCGAGATGGACGTATTGAAGAGAAAGGAAGTTTTGAAGAGCTGAAAGAAAAGAATGGGCTATTTGAGTCTATGTGGAATGAGTATCAGAGGTCAGTTAAATGGAAAGTTTCTAAGGAGGCTAAGTGATGATCAAGTACTTAGAAAGACGCTATGCACTCTCTCATAAGGGTGCTATCGATTGTATCAAAGGTATATTAAGCTGTGCGCTTCAGAACATCTCATTCATGGTTCCTGTATGCTTGCTATATTCCCTTGTCTCTGATCTCATCAGCGGCACACTAAATAGCGATAGAATCCCTTTCTATGTAATTGGATCGCTTTTAGCTGCGCTTTTCATTGTGCTATGCACACGATTAGAGTATGACAATACATACCTTGTCACTTATGTTGAGTCAGGTGTTAGAAGAGTAGCTCTTGCCGAGAAGCTCAGAAAGATTCCACTCTCTTTCTTCGGAAAGAAAGACCTTGCAGACTTAACGTCTTCGATTATGAATGACTCTGCAGTGCTTGAGCAAAGCCAGTCTCATTTTGTCTCGCCGCTCTATGGAGCTATTATCTCAACAACGCTCATCTCTATTTCATTGCTCTTCTTCAACTGGCGTATGGCTCTCTCTGCAATTTGGCCACTTCCGATTGCATTTGCTATTGTAGGATTAGCATCAGGCGTGCAGAAACGTCTCTCTATGAAGGCAACGAAAGCGAAAGTTGCAACTGAAGATGGCATCCAGGAGTGTTTGGAAGCTATGGCAGATCTGCGCGCTAACAATGCAGAGGAAAGTTATCTTAGAGGATTAGAGAAGAAAATCCGTGCAGTTGAGAACAGGCTGATAAAGAGTGAGCTAGGCACAGCTATCTTTGTTGTCTCTGCATCTCTTATCTTGCGTCTTGGCATTGCTAGTACTGCACTTGTTGGTGCAGCTTTGCTTCTGGAGAGGGAACTAGATGTTCTTTCTTATTTCATGTTTTTGCTTGTAGTCTCTAGGCTATATGATCCACTAGAAGGAACACTGCAGAATCTTGCAGCTATCATTGGCACTAACAGCAACATCGAGCGCATGAATGAGATTCTCTCCTGTCCTGTGCAAACTGGTAGCGAAGTACTCACTAACCAAAATTGTGATATCGTGTTTGATCATGTTGGCTTCTCTTACCAAAGCGGAGAGACAGTGCTTCAAGATGTATCATTTGTTGCAAAGCAAGGAGAAGTCACAGCGCTTGTAGGCCCATCTGGTGGTGGTAAGACTACTATATCGCGTTTAGCTGCTCGCTTTTGGGATATTTCTCAAGGCAAGATAACTGTAGGTGGTATGGATATATCGAAGACAGATCCTGAAAAGCTAATGAGTCTCTACTCAATCGTGTTCCAGGATGTAACGCTCTTTGACAATTCGATTCTGGAAAACATTCGCATTGGACGCAAAGATGCTACTGATGAGGAAGTAATAGCAGCTGCTAAACTTGCTAATGTAGATGAGTTTGCTTTGAAGCTGCCTGAGCGCTGGAACTCTAACATAGGTGAAAATGGCTCAGAGCTTTCAGGTGGAGAGAGACAGCGCATCTCTATTGCACGTGCGTTCTTGAAAGATGCTCCTATTATTCTCTTAGATGAAGCTACAGCTAGTCTTGATGTTGAGAATGAGAGCGCTATCCAAGAAGCACTCTCACGTCTTATCAAGAATAAGACTGTGCTTATAATTGCACACAGAATGCGAACAGTCTCTGGTGCAGATAAAATAATAGTGCTTAAAGATGGCAAAGTAGCAGAGGAGGGTAAGCCTGATGCACTGCTTAAAGCTGATGGCATCTTTGCTCATATGATGAAAACACAAAGCGAGAGCCAAAACTGGACACTCTGAAAATAGTTCTTTCTCTTTTAACATCTTTTTAACTCTCTTCTTTTTATTTTTGGATTAATATAAGGCAGAGGAAAAGATGAAGAGCAAAAGCAGAACTAGAAAGTATGTGCCATCTTTAATGCTGTTTCTTTTGTTCGAGGCTGTAGCTGTTGTACTGTGGCTAACAAAGGACAATATGTTCTATTTGCTTAACTTCAGCTATATAGGGTCTTGCCTTGGACTTGGAACTGCACTGTTTACAGCTGGAAAGCGCTATGCACGACATTTTGTGCAGCTTGCTGTTGGCTCTTATATGCTCATTTATCTTGGCCTGATCTCGCACGAGAATATGCAGATTGAAGGCTTCTGGTACTATCTGTTTCTTGGAGTCTTTGAAGCTGCGACTATTCACTATGCTGTTGCTAAGATCTTCGGCCCGCTCTTATTTGGACGCGGCTGGTGTGGATACGCTTGCTGGACAGCGATGGTCTTGGACTTCTTGCCATATAAGAGGCCAGGAGCTCCTCGTAAAGAGAAGCTTGGCTTATTGCGTTATGTGATGTTTGCGCTTTCTTTGGCATTGGTTATTGCTCTCTTTCTTATAAAAGTTACGAACTTAGAGAGAATCATGTTCTATCTCTTTATTGCTGGAAATATCTTTTATTATGCTTCAGGAATCATATTGGCTTATGCATTCAAAGATAATAGAGCATTTTGCAAGTATCTTTGTCCTGTCACTGTATTTCTAAAGCCTATGAGTTATTTCTCTCTCCTTCGTGTCCACGTAGATGAGAGTGCATGTATTCACTGCGGAAAGTGTATACGAGTCTGTCCTATGAATGTTGAAGTCAACAAAGAGGCTCGTAACAGAAAGAATGGAACAGAGTGCATTCTCTGTTATGAGTGCACTAAAGCGTGCCCTACGAAAGCGCTTCATTAACTGGTTTCTTATGAAACAATTTTAATGGCATTTGTTCATTTTTATGAAAATTGCAAAAAAGAATAGCCTATTATCGGTTGAAAGCGTTCGCTAACTGCGTTATCCTTGAAAATGGTGTAAAGGCACCAATATTCGAATATTCAAAATTGGAGTGTATTTAAATGGCAGACAAGAAAATGGTTACCATTGATGGAAACACCGCTGCTGCGCATATAGCTTATGCATTCAGTGATGTTGCCGCAATTTACCCTATTACTCCGTCCTCACCAATGGGCGAGTATGCAGAGCAGTGGTCCTCTATGGGTATGGAGAACCTTTGGGGTAAGAAAGTAGATATCATGGAGATGCAGTCAGAGGCTGGTGCAGCTGGTGCAGTTCATGGTTCTCTCGCAGCTGGTGCATTGACAACTACATTCACTGCATCACAGGGACTTCTCCTCATGATCCCTAATATGTATAAGATCGCTGGAGAGATGATTCCTACAGTATTCCACGTTTCAGCAAGAGCTCTTGCAGCTCAGTCATTGTCAATCTTTGGCGACCACTCAGACGTTATGGCTTGCCGTAACACTGGTTTTGCAATGACATGTGCTTCTTCAATCCAGGAGACAATGGATATCGCTCTTGTAGCACACCTTGCTACTCTTGAGTCACAGGTTCCATTCCTCAATTTCTTCGATGGCTTCAGAACATCTCATGAAATCCAGAAAGTAGAGCAGATTTCTTATGATGATATCAGAACTATCGTTGACGAGAAGTATATCGAGAGATTCAGAGCTAGAGCACAGCGCCCTGAGCATCCAATGACTAAGGTTGCAGCTCAGAACGAAGACGTTTACTTCCAGGGAAGAGAAACAGTTAACAAGTACTTCGACGAAGTTCCAGCTATCGTACAGAAGTATATGGATAAAGTTGCAACAATCACAGGCAGACAGTACCACCTCTTTGACTATGTAGGTGCTAAGGATGCAGAGAATGTTGTAATCGTAATGGGTAGTGCTGCAGACACATTCGAGTGGGTTGTAGACTATCTCAATAAGAAGGGTGCTAAGGTTGGTCTCTTGAAGGTTAGACTTTACAGACCATTCTCAGCTGAGCACTTTGTAGCAGCTCTCCCAGAGACAGTTAAGAAGATTGCTGTTCTCGACAGAACTAAGGAAGCTGGTGCTACAGGTGAGCCTCTATATCTTGATGTTGTTGCAGCTCTTAACCAGATGGGCAGAAATGGCATTAAGGTTATCGGTGGTAGATATGGCCTTTCTTCTAAGGACTTCACACCTACACACGCTAAGAGCGTATATGACTTCCTTGCTACAGACAATTGCTGGCACAACTTCACAGTTGGTATCAACGATGATGTAACTAACAAGTCAATCAAGATTTCTGACGAGAAGATTGACGTAACACCAGCAGGTGTTGTTTCATGCATGTTCTGGGGTCTTGGCTCTGACGGTACTGTTGGTGCTAACAAGAACTCTATTAAGATCATTGGAGACAATACAAACCAGAATGCACAGGCATACTTCGCATATGACTCAAAGAAGTCTGGCGGTATTACTATCTCTCACTTAAGATTCGGCGAAGGCAAGCTTGATATGCCATGGCTCATTGACCATGCTGACTTTGTTGCTTGTCATAACCCAGCTTACATTGGCAGATATGACATGCTTTCAGCTCTTAAGACTGGTGGTGTATTCCTTCTTAACTCTCAGATTCCTTCTGATGAGGTATTTGAGCACCTCACAAGAAAGGAGCAGGAGCAGATCATCAACAAGAAGATCCGCTTCTACAATATCGATGCATTGAAGATTGCTCGTGCAGTAGGTCTTGGTTCAAGAATCAACACTGTAATGCAGGCTGCTTTCTTTGCTATCGCTAACGTGCTTCCACATGACCAGGCTATTGAGTTAATCAAGAAGTACATCAAGAAGACATTCCTCAAGAAGGGTGAAGAGATTGTACAGAAGAACTGGGCTGCTGTAGATGCTGCTGAGGCTGCACTTGTAGAGGTTAAGGTTCCTGAGACAATCACAAAGAGCTACGAGCCAAAGAGACTTATTCCAGAAGATGCTGATGATTTCACAAAGAACATCATCGAGCCTATCATGCATCTCGAAGGCAACAGCATCCCTGTTTCTGCTATGTCATATGATGGCAAGCTTCCTACAGGTACAGCTAAGCTTGAGAAGAGAGGCGTTGCAGCATTCGTTCCTCATTGGGACAGCACAAAGTGTATCCAGTGTAACCAGTGTGTACAGTCATGCCCACACGCTGCTATCAGATCAAAGCAGATTACACCAGAAGATGTTGCTAAGGCTCCAGAGGGCTTCACAGTAATCAAGTCTAATACAAAGAACGAGAGAAACCTCCAGTTCAGAATTCAGGTTTACACTGAAGACTGCCAGGGCTGTGGCGTTTGTGTTGAGGCTTGTCCTGCTAAAGAAAAGGCTCTCGAGATGGTTCCTGTACAGGGCGAGAGAGACAATGGCGAAATTGAGAAGGCTACATATTTTGAGAACCTCACATGGGATAACCTCGACGGTCTCAATATGAACACTGTTAAGGGCCTTATGTTCAAGCAGCCACTATTCGAGTTCTCAGGCGCATGTGCTGGTTGTGGTGAGACACCTTATGTTAAGATGCTTTCACAGATCTGTGGTGAGAGAGCAATCATTGCTAACGCAACAGGTTGTTCATCAATCTACTCTGGTACATTCCCAACAATCCCATACACAAAGAGACCTGATGGACGCGGTCCAGCTTGGGGTAACTCACTCTTCGAAGACAACGCAGAGTATGGTCTTGGTATGCGTCTCGCAGTAGATTCTAACAGACACCTCTTGAAGATGAAGGCTGATGCTCTTATGGCTAAGGGCTGCTCAAGCGAGCTTAAGGCTGCAATCGAGAAGTGCTATGATCTCTGGGCAGATACAACAGAGGCTTCAATCACAGCAGAGAAGGAAGTACAGGCAATCCTAAAGAACGAGAAGGCAGCAGATGCTGAGGCTCAGGCTCTCCTTGATAAGGTTATCGAGCTCCAGGATTACTTCTCAGAGAAGAACGTACTTATCATCGGTGGTGATGGTTGGGCTTATGATATCGGTTACGGTGGCGTAGACCATGTAGTAGCATCAGGCAAGAATGTAACTATCCTTGTTCTCGATACAGAAGTTTACTCTAACACAGGTGGACAGGCTTCTAAGGCTACTCCTATTGCTGCAGTTGCTAAGTTTGCTAACGCTGGTAAGCAGGTTGGTAAGAAGAACATGGGCTTCATGTGTATGACATATGGTTATGTATATGTTGCTTCTTGTGCTCTTGGCTACAACAGACAGCAGGCTCAGAAGTGTCTCCAGGAAGCAGTTGCTTACAATGGACCTTCAATCGTATTCTGCTATGCTCCATGTATCAACCATGGTATCAACATGAGATACTCACAGGTTGAGGCTAAGAAGGCTGTTGAAGCTGGCTACTGGCCACTATATCGCTTCAACCCAGCTGCAGAGAAGGGCAAGAAGTTTACTTGGGAAACTAAGCAGGCTATCGGCGATTATGAGACATTCATCAAGGGTGAAACAAGATACGCTTCTCTATACAAGACTAACCCAGAGCACGCAGATGAGCTCTTTGCTAAGAGTGCTGCAGATGCTGCTGAGCGTCTCTCATTCTATGAGAAGTGCGGTAACGCTCTTGGAGAAATTCTCTAATAGAGAAATAACTCTAATTTATGAGGCCAGGTCTTCGGATCTGGTCTTTTTTTCACAACATATTCATACTTTTTTTCTATGAATTTATTAGTCGAAATACCCAATACTTATAAATATTTTTGTATCTATCCTAAAAATTTATCAAAACTTGTAACTACTCAGGTGTTTTAGTATAACAAACTTAGCTTCTCAGAGTGAGAAGCTCGGCGCGATATCTTTTCCAGA
>CAKQJZ010000079.1 GCA_934247875.1 uncultured Spirochaetales bacterium | reverse complement strand
ATGTGAAAATCTAGGGTATTGGGGGATAGGGAAAAATTTACTCCGGAACTTTCATAGTACTACGCCGGAAGACGGGTGAGCTTTAACGTTATCAAATAGAGCAATTGCTCTTTTAAGATCTCTTCTATTTCTCATGTCTTCATTATAATACAATCACCGCTATATGCTAGAATAGGTTTTATGACAACGATAATACTTGCAGCAGGACTCTCATCCAGAATGGGAGTAAATAAGCTTCTTCTTGAGTTTGATGGATGGAGAATAATAGAGCATGTTCTCAAGAATGCAATTCCATCATCAGATAAGACTATCGTTGTGCTAGGACACGATAAAGAATCTCTTCTGCCTATAGTCAGCAGCTATGATGCAGATATTGCTATCAATGAAGAGTATATGAAAGGTCAGCTAAGCTCTATAAAGTGCGGACTTGAAAAAGCAGAAGACGATGACTTTGCATTCATTACAGGAGATCTTCCGCTTTTGAGAAGAAGCGACATTGAAGCTGTATATAGCGCACTAAAAGAGAATGATGCTGCGCGCGCGCAATATAATGAGACGCCAGGGCATCCGATTGCTTATAGAAAAGAATACCGGGAAAAGCTCATCGCCTTCCCCGGTACTATGAAAGAATTCAATAAAATGGTTTTGCCAACTCTAATACAATGCTCTATTGGCACTGTCTTTGATATAGACACCAAAGAGCGTTATAGCGCATTACTTAGAGGTAATTATGATCTTTGAATCCTTGACAGTTGCATAAATCGTCTTAGATGTCAGAAGCTTACCAGAGAGCAGCTCTTTTGAAAGCTCGTTCTCAAGATCATTCTGAATGCATCTTCTGATAGGTCTTGCACCAAATGATGGATCAAAGCCTGCTTCAGCAATATATGCTTCAACACTATCATCCCAAGCAAATGAATAGCCCTTCTTCTCGAGTCTCTTCTGAAGAATGCCAAGCTGCAAGTGTACAATAGACTTGATCTCTTTCTCTCCAAGTGGATTGAAGATTACAATCTCATCGATTCTATTGATGAACTCAGGCTTGAATGCGTGGTGGATAGTCTCCATAACAGCACTCTTAGCATTAGCTGGATCCTTGAGAATATACTCACTTCCAAGGTTAGATGTCATGATGATGATTGTATTAGTAAAGTCTACTACTCTGCCCTGTCCATCTGTAAGTCTACCATCATCCAATACCTGGAGAAGAATATTGAATACATCTGGATGAGCCTTTTCAATCTCATCAAAGAGTATGACAGAATAAGGTCTTCTTCTGACTACTTCTGTCAGCTGTCCACCCTGGTCATAGCCTACATATCCTGGAGGCGCTCCAATCAAACGAGAGACTGAGTACTTTTCCATATACTCACTCATATCAATTCTGGTAAGAGCTTTCTCATCATCAAACAAGAACTCTGCCAAGACCTTAGCAAGAAGTGTCTTACCTACACCAGTAGGACCTGCGAACAAGAACGAACCAAGTGGTCTATGTTCATCGCTTATACCAGCCTTATTACGTCTTATTGCATTGCTTACAGCCTTAATAGCCTCTTCCTGACCAATGACCTCCTTAGAGAGTGTAGCTTCAAGATTTACATATTTCTGCATCTCAGAGCTCATCATCTTAGCAACAGGAACACCTGTCCAAAGAGATACTATTCTAGCAATATCATCCTCAGTGACTTCCTCTCTCAAGAGTCTGCCATCTTCACCTGTAAAGTTGTTGACTTTAGCCTCAGCATCCGCAATCTCTTTCTTAAGCGCTGGCATCTTACCATGCTTGATCATAGCAGCTGTGCTCAAGTCTCCATCTCGCTCTGCAGCAGCTTCCTGACTCTGGAGCTTCTCTAGTTCGGCTTTCTTCTCTCTTAAAGCGAGAATAGCGCCTCTCTCATTCTGCCACTCAAGGTGCATTGCATCATACTTGCTCTGATAATCAGCAAGCTCTGCTTCAAGCTTCTTGAGTCTTTCCTTAGAAGCCTCATCATCCTCTCTGGAGAGTGCTTGCTTCTCAATATTGAGCTGCAGCATCTTTCTCTGAAGCTGATCGATTTCTACTGGCTGGCTCTCAATCTCCATCTTGATCTGGCTTGCAGCCTCATCGACAAGGTCAATAGCCTTATCAGGAAGGAATCTGTTAGTCAGGTATCTATCTGATAGAGTTGCAGCTGCGACAAGTGCCTCATCCTTGATTCTTACACCATGATGAAGCTCATACTTAGGCTTTAATCCTCTGAGAATAGATATAGTATCCTCAACAGAAGGCTCCTTAGTATATACAGGCTGGAATCTTCTCTCGAGTGCCTTATCACTCTCAATGTACTTTCTGTACTCATCAAGCGTTGTAGCGCCAATTGCATGAAGCTCGCCTCTTGCAAGTGCAGGCTTAATCAGGTTAGACGCATCTGTACTGCCTTCTGAGGCACCAGCACCAACAATAGTATGAAGCTCATCGATAAAGAGAATTATTCTTCCCTCGCTCTTTGTGACTTCATTGATTACGCCTTTAAGTCTTTCTTCAAACTCACCTCTGAACTTAGCGCCAGCAATGAGCGAACCAATATCAAGAGACAGTAGACGCTTATCAGAGAGAGACTCTGGGACATCGCCTTTAGCGATTCTTTCTGCAAGTCCTTCAACTATAGCAGTCTTACCAACACCTGGCTCACCTATCAATACAGGGTTATTCTTAGTTCTTCTGCAAAGAACCTGCATAACTCTTCTGATCTCTTCATCTCGTCCAATTACTGGATCAAGCTTATCTTCTCGAGCAAGCTTAGTTAAATCCTTGCAATATTTATCAAGGACCTGGTAACTGTTCTCAGGATCCTGGTTTGTTATTCTCTGATTGCCCCTGATGCTCTTAAGTGCTGAGAGTACTGAATCTTTAGTGACGCCTAAGCGTATAAGCGCATCTTTCTCTTCACACTCATCTGTAATCAATGAGAGAAGGAAATGCTCTGCTGAAACATATTCATCTTTGAATTCAGCTGCGCTCTTATCACATGCATTGAGGATTCTGGCAGCAGAACGTGAGAAGTTCTTCTGAGTATCTCCATAAGCTTTAGGGAGCTTAGCAATTATTCCATCCATTGCTGATATAACACTATCAGGAGAGACGCCAAGCTTCTCAAATAGAGGTCTTAGTACTCCGTCCTTTTGCTCTGTAAGTGCTTTCAGTATATGAGCTGGAATAACTTCGCTGTTCTGATTTGATTCTGCAAGAGTGACAGCACTTTCAATTGCCTCTTGCATTTTAATAGTAAATTTATCGAAATTCATTTTTAACCTCCAATATAATCAGAAGTCATTTCAAACACTGAAAGTAATATAATAATGAATTGGAAAATCGTTAAGAGAAAAAGGCAAAGAAAAATAACATAATATGTTTATTCTTTTATCACAAAAAGAGATAAGCTACTTCACACGATAGAAATTCAGATAATCTTCAATTAATGCAATCGCTGCATCTTTCTCAAAAGTACGATAGATGCCAACTTGGAAGCAGCATGATTCAATCAAGTTGAAGACATTGCGTCCAACTTCATCAACATCACACTCTATAATGTGGCCGTTAGCAATTCCATTACGCAGCAGTCTCTTGATCAGAATTGTAAGCTTCGCAGTTCTATGAGCAATCACTTCTGCAAAGTCCACACCTCTCTTTCTCTCCCCTATCATATATTCCATAAGGTTGGAAATAGAGCTTGAGTTCTTAGTCGCATAAGTGAGTGCATCATCAACAATGAAGAGAATCTTATCTATCTCATCTTTGCCATCATCAGCCCACGCTTCTTTGCTATAGCGCTCAAACATACGCCCTGTAACAAGCTTAACAGCGTAGTAGTAGATATCATTCTTATCACTGAAATATTGATAAACTGTAGGACGTGAGATACCACTCTCCTCAGCTATCCTTGAGAGGTTTGTATCTCTATAACCCTCTTTAGCAAATAGCTTTAAAGCTGTATTCAGAATGATTTCTTTTCTCTCGTCTTTATCTACTTTTTTTGGCATCTGTAAAGAATATAATACCTTTGGATGCTTTAAATTACAACTACAAGTTTTCTGTAAGATTAACTATCATCAGTAGTTCAGTGTGTCTGATATAGTTGCAACCATAACAGCCTTGATTGTATGCATCCTGTTCTCAGCCTCATCAAAGACTACAGAGTTGCTGCTTCTGAAGACCTCATCTGTAACTTCCATCTCTTTAAGCCCAAACTTCTCATAAACATACTGAGCAGTTGTTGTATTGAGATCATGGAAAGAAGGAAGGCAGTGTTCAAAGATAGTACTCTCTTTGCCAGATGCAGCCATAAGCTCTTTAGTAACCTGATAAGACTTCAATAGCTCAATGCGTTCAGCCATCTTATCTTCTTCACCCATAGAACACCAGATATCTGTATATATGATATCTGCACCCTTTACAGCTTCATATGGATCTTCTGTAATGAGGATTTCGCTTCCGTTTTCATCTGCCCATGTCTTGCACTCTGCAAGCAAAGAAGAGGATGGGAATAGTGACTTTGGAGCACCGATAGCGAAGTCCATGCCGACTTTGCTAGCACCTATCATAAGAGCATTAGCAACATTGTTTCTGCCGTCTCCAATGAAAGCAAGCTTCATCTCATCAAGAGGTTTATTCAAATGCTCAGAAGCTGTCAGAAAATCTGCAAGCACCTGAGTTGGATGGTCATCATCTGTTAAGCCATTCCAGACAGGAACACCAGAATAAGCAGCAAGCTCTTCAACGACGCTATGCTTGAAGCCTCTATATTCAATGCCATCATACAAACGGCCAAGAACTTTAGCTGTATCTTCAAGAGACTCTTTCTTTCCCATCTGAGAGTTAGTCAAGAATGTAACTCCTGCACCTTCATCAAAAGCTGCAACTTCAAATGAGCAGCGAGTACGTGTAGAGGTCTTATCGAATATCAGAACAATATTCTTTCCAGATAAAAGCTTTGAAGTTACTCCAGGGTCTGTCTGCATTCCCTTTTTCTTCTTGCTCTTAAGCTGGGATGCAAGATCGATTAAATATAGAATCTCTTCTTTTGAATAATCCTTTAATGTTAGAAAACTTCTGCCTTTCAAGTTCATAGCGACCTCCAAGTTATGCATAATTATAGATAATCATATGTATATATACAAGTATTTCTGTATATTTATTCTAAAAACATTAAAAATTTGCATATTCATATAATTAATGGCATAAGAATATGCACTATATTATACCACCTGGTGCAATGACGCAGACTTTATTCTAGAAGTATTTCTTCTTTGCTTTCTATCTCAACATCATCTGGAAGCTCTATTTTCTGGAGTTTTCCAGATATCGTATCATTGCGTTTAACAGCCTTCTCAACCTTTGAAGTTGCAGACTCAAGCGACTTTCTAGTAGCTTCAAGATCTGCGCCAAAGAGTGAGAACTGATGCTTCAAGACAGCAAATAGATCCCAGACTTTCTTTGTGTTCTTCTCAACTAGAAGCGTCTTAAAGCCCATCTGGAGCGAATTGATCAAAGCTGCGAAGTTAGTAGGACCTGTAAGTACTACTTTATAGCTAGACTGAATCGACTCTGCAAAATCTCCAAGCCTTAGAAATTCTGCATATAAGCTCTCAGTAGGGACAAACAGAATAGCGAAATCTGTAGTGCGTGGTGGTGCGATATACTTATCTCTTATATCTCTAGCTTCCGCTGTTATCCTGGTCTTCAAAGCCTTCAAGGACTCATTTATCAAGCTCTCATCGCCCTTTTCAATAGCTTCTTGGTAGCGTACAAAATCATCTTTTGGGAACTTCGAATCTATTGGGAGATAAACATCCTTTCCTTCATCTTTTCCAGGAAGCTTGATAGCAAACTCAACGAAGCTGCCATTGTTCTTGGGAGAGTAGTTCTTTACGTACTGAGAAGGAGTCAGGATATCTGAAAGGATTGCTTCAGCTTGCACTTCACCCCAAGTACCTCTCGATTTGATATTCGAGAACATCTTATTGAGGTTTCCAACATCACGTGCAAGATTATTCATCTCACCAAGACTCTTATAAAGCGACTCCAAATTCTTATTTACAACATCAAACGAATGAGAAAGACGCTCATCAAGCGTTTTAGAGAGCTTCTCATCTACAGTAGCTCTCATACGCTCCAGCTGCTCATCATTCTCGCGTCTTATCTTGTCCATATCACGCTTGACTTGCTCTGCCAGCGTATCACTCTTCTTAGAGATTTCCAGAAGCGCTTCTTTATTGCTCTCTCTGATCCTATCGAAGTTGAGATTCATCTCAGAGAGCATCTTCATGCTCTTTTCATTCTCACGCTCTCCTCGTTCTCGCTCTTCGCGGTATATTGCCTGCATCTGGTCTCTTAAGACTCTATTCATCTCATTGAGCATTGAAAGAGATGTATCTGAATATGATTTCTGATTGATATTCGCTTCTGTGACAAGCTTCTCTAAAGAGAGCAGAAGATCACTGTTATCATCACTCTTTATATCTTTTTTTGATTTCAAAAGAAGAATGATATTCAGAAGCAATGAAATACTCGATATTGCTAAAACTATAAATATAAAAATTTCCATACTCTAATATTAGCGCAAAAGCCAAGAAAAACAAAAAAGGCCAGCTTTGAAACTGACCTAATTTGAATAAAGCATTATTTAGAAAACCAGAACAACTTCGCCGTTTGGATAGTGTTCAGAAACGTAATTCTTTACTTCGTCGCTCTTTAGAGCTTCAACAAGAGCCTTGATTGCCTCATCATTCTCTCTGCCCTCTTTGACTGCTATTACGTTTACATATGGTGAATCAGCACCTTCAACAAAGAGACCATCTCTTGTTGCAATGAGACCAGCAGGGATTGCATAGTTGCCATTGATTACAGCAGCATCTACATCCTGAAGGATTCTTGGAAGTGTAGCAGCTTCGATTTCGCGGAACTTAAGGTTCTTTGGATTGCTCTTGATATCTGAAGGGATAGCTTCAAGACCTGCATTATCCTTAAGCTCAATCAGACCTGCAGACTCTAATAAAAGAAGTGCTCTGCCTTCGTTTGTTGGGTCATTAGGAATAGCAATAGTTGCTCCATTTGGAATATCTGAAAGAGCCTTGTACTTCTTTGAGTACAGTGCTAGTGGCTCTACATGGATGCCTGCTGCGCTAACAAGATGTGTGCCCTGCTCTTTATTGAATGACTCAAGGTATGGCTTATGCTGGAAGTAGTTAGCATCTAACTCACCTGATTCGAGTGCTGTATTTGGAGTTACATAATCTGTGAACTCGATGACTTTAAGATTGATTCCTTCCTTTGCTAGGTCATCTACAACCAAGTTCAGAATAGCTGCATGTGGGTCAGGAGTTGCGCCGACTTTGAGTGTTGTAGTTTTAGTAGATGTGCTCTCTTTAGAACCATTAGCGAATAGTGAAACAGATAGAAGTGCAACAAGTGCGAATATGAATAATTTTTTCATTTTAGAATATCTCCGTAGATAGATTGATTTATTAGGTTAGACAAGCCCCTTAAAAGGCTTAACGATTATAAAAAAAGATGTGGTGAAGAAATAAGAATACTATGCCCAGTTGGGCATCATCATAGAAGACATGCACATGTATGAGTTGAATGAGTATTTCATTTAGCGTTGCCTCCTATGTAAGATGAGCCCAATATACAAAATCATGTAATTTTATGCAATATCTATGTGATAAAAAATCCAGAAGTTTTTTACACTTCTGGATTAATTCCTTATCTCTTAGATAATAACCTTGCTGAAATTTTATTGCCAATTATCTGTATCAATTCAACTAGAACAATGATTACGATAACAGCAGCAGCCATAATGCCAGGTCTGAAACGCTGATAGCCATATCTGATAGCAAGGTCTCCAAGGCCTCCGCCGCCAATAGCACCAGCCATAGCTGAGTAGCCAATCAAGTTTATGATTGTCAGCGTGATTCCAGATGCAAGTGCAGGTTTAGCTTCTGGAAGCAATACTTTATAGATAATCTGCCAATTGGTAGACCCCATAGCACGGGAAGCCTGTACAACGCCTGGATCGACTTCTTTCAGCGCACTCTCAATAACACGCGCAACAAATGGAGCAGCAGCGATTGAAAGCGGGATAATAGTCGCAGTTGTGCCAATGCTTGTGCCGATAATCAATCTAGAAAGAGGCATAAGTATAATCATCAGGATTATAAATGGGAAAGAACGCAATATATTTACAATCCTTGATAGTACATTATTCAAAATAGGATGAGGTATTACACCGCCCTCTTTCTCTGATGATGTTGCATGCAAAAGCACTCCAAGAGGAAGACCTATCAAAAGAGAAAAGATTGTTGAGAAGAATACCATAGATAGAGTCTGTAGAGTTGATGAAAAGACTAAATAAACGTTCTGGCTCATAGTACATAACCCTCCTTGCTCTCTTCTACGATAACGCCTCGCTCTCTGATCATATTGATTGCAACTTTTGAAACATCTTCATCAGGACCAATATCCAAAAGCATTATGCCATGCTCTTCATTATTTACATGCTGAATGCCAGCTGCCTTGATATTGAATATAGCGCCAGTAGCTTTGGTAATCTCAGAAATGATTGGCTGGCTCGTTTTATCACCTTTGAATCTCAATAAATAGTGTCCGACTTCATCTGAGAACCTGATAATAGAATCCCTGATATAAGTCAGATTGCTTAAGAAGTCCTTAGTTACAGGATGCTTAGGAGATGAGAAGATATCAGAAACAACACCCTCTTCAACAATTCTTCCACCATCTAGAACTGCAACTCTATCACATGCATCCCTTACAACTTCCATTTGGTGAGTTATCATCACAACTGTAAGATTCATGCTTTTCTGGATTTCTTTAATCAATGCAAGAATAGCTCTTGTAGTCTGTGGATCAAGTGCGCTAGTAGCCTCGTCGCAGAAAAGTATAGCAGGCTCAGTTGCCAAAGCTCTCGCAATAGCTACTCTCTGCTTCTGTCCACCTGAAAGCGTTGAAATAGGAGCATCGCCTCTACCCTCAAGGCCTACAATCTTCAAAAGCTCATTGACTCTGCGATTTATGTATTCTTTGTCCTTTTTGCAGATTTCCATTGGGTATGAAATATTCTTAGCAGCTGTGCGTGATGAGAATAGATTGAAGTTCTGGAAAATCATTCCTATCTTCCTTCTCTCTTCTATAAGCTCATTCTTTGCTAGGTTGTCTACTCTCTTATCTCCATAGTAGACTTCTCCTGAATCTGGAGACTCTAACATGGAAATCATTCTGACAAGCGTAGACTTACCAGCTCCTGACTTTCCTATAATTCCATATACAGTATTTGAAGGAATAGTAAGTGATACATCCTCAACAGCATGAAGCGTACCATATATTTTCTTTAGATGGTTTAATTTAATGTCCATAAGACATTTATATCAAAAAAAAGAAAGAAAACCAATGTATAAAAAAGATCTGGCCGGACACCTGCCAGATCAAATGTCGTTAGACATTTAGTATATATCCCCCATAACGACTCTTCTTTTTCAGTAACTATTCAGTCGCCTAGTTTCTGAAATTTTCAAGTTTGTTGCCTTCTATCCGAAGTGGCTCT
>CAKQJZ010000078.1 GCA_934247875.1 uncultured Spirochaetales bacterium | reverse complement strand
AGTATAAAGGCAATTCCTAGAATTCTTGTGAAGTTTCGTTCTATGTGGTGCGTTAGCTTACGTGTATATGTTTATTCAGCAACTGGAAGATATTTTCCATTTAGTCGAAACATCAGCCTTAAATATCTATAATGAACTTCTGTAGCTTCTGGATACAGAGAGAAGAATTCACTCCGACTTGGAAGCTGATCAAATAAGAGAAGATATCTATCTTCCTCTACCCAAGGAAACTGATAGTCACTTCTGAAGTACTCTAGAATGTCTATGATTTTTGAGCTTTTGATTTTCTCCATTTTCTCAATAAGCGGGATAGTGAAACCTTTCAGATAGAGCATCACTATATCCACTCTATGAAGCTTTGTATTTTTCTCTAGATAATCAAGAACAGATGGTGGTTTACTCAGATAACGCTCTGTATCCTCATCATATGGATCCAGCTTGAATTCCAAATACCAGATGAGATCTGATAGCATTCTTTTGCTCTGTCTTGAAACATATGGACTGTTATCAAAGAAGCTATAGTGAAGTCCCACAAGGTCCGATGCTTTATAAAAGCCGAAGTTATTATGGATCTTCAACGCAATTGAATATGACATATTGTCTATTAGAGGTCTGTCAAAATAGACTTTATCTCCAATAGTCACTGGTCTAAGTCTGATTTCTAGATTGTTTCTTCTATCTAGCAAGTCGAAATGATTATAAATATGCGCCCCCTTCTCTTCTATTCTAATATCTTTTCAGAATAATTGGGCCTCAATCATTCAGTTTAAAAAGCTAATTTGATATTATCTAATCCATGAACACCAAACTTTCAGATACCAAATGGATTCTCAATGCAATCAGAGGAGTCATTACAGGTATTCTATCAGCTCTATTTATCACAGTTTTTGCTAACACAATTGCCTTTGCAGGTAAAATCAACTCAAACTACCCAATGATTACTTTGCTCATTCCACTTGGAGCTATTTTCATTGCATTCATATACAAAAAGCTTGGAGATAAATACAAGAAAGCAACTATCTATGCAATTGATGAAATACATAAAAGCGAAGAAGAAAAACTGAACCTTGCGCAGAGCCAGAGAAACGTAGACGCAGTTTCTCCATATATGGGGTTATGCGGTTTCTTTACTGCAACGCTTTCACACCTTCTAGGAGCTAGCGTCGGCAAAGAAGGAGTTGGTGTTCAGATTGGTCTTTCTGTTGGCAATTTCTTCTCACGTCTTGAACATAGATTCTTCAAAAGATTCCAGGGCGGAGAACCATATTATTTAATGGCAGGTGCTTCAGCTGCATTTGGAGCTCTATTTGGTTCCCCTATCGCAGGTGTGCTCTTTGGCCTCCAGTTTGCCTCTCCAGCTATAACACGCTTAGATGCGATGATGCCATGCACAATAGCAGCTTTCACATCTGTGTATCTCTCAAAACTTCTTGGAATCCATATCCTAAACATACCAGAATACGCAGCACTTCCAGTAAATCTAGAGAATGCTCTCGTAGCTTTTCTAGTAGCTGTAGCTGTAGGCCTTTTCGCGCGCTACTTCTGCTACTCTTTGAGACGTTTCTCTGAAATCAACAAAAGGCTATCAAGAGGAAATAGTTATTTAGCATCGCTTATCCCATCTTCAATGGTACTGGCAATAATACTGATTCATTATGCAATAAAGGGTAATTTCATCTACAATGGCCTTTCTGCGAATCTTCTATATAGCTCTATTTCAGGTAATATTGATATTTACTCATTCATACTCAAAGCTCTTTTGGTCTTCTTATCAATTACAGCAGGCTTTATTGGTGGTGAGGTTGTTCCTCTTCTTGTAACAGGATCCACATTAGGCTACGCTATTGCATCCCTATTCTCTCTTCCTACAGCGCCGTTTGCTGCATTAGGTGCACTTGGAATGCTAGCAGGAGGCACGAACCTGCCTTTAGTATGCTTTGCACTTGGCATTGAGCTATTCCACTACTCTGATCCATCTATTCTGTTTATGTTTGTTGTGACTTCATACATAGTCTCTGGAAATGAAGGTATCTATCTCCATCAACGACAAGATTTTAAAAATTGATCACAAAGTATTGACTATTGCTATATATAGATTAATATATGAATACATGTTCATATATTCAAATAATAGGAGATAGCAATATGAGTGACAAAGCTTCTAAATTAGTGCTTAAGGCCGATATTGATTGCGCTGAGTGCGCAAGAAAGGTCGAAGAAGGACTTAAGAAAAAAGCTGGTATAATAGATGCATCCTTTAATTATACAAAAAAGACGTTGACTGTTGATACAACGCTGACAGCAAAAGAGATTATGGAGCTTGCCAAAAGCATTGAGGATGATATCGAATTCCCAGATGCAGAGGTCAAGAAATACAAAATCAAAGCAGATATAGACTGCGCAGAGTGTGCGCTGGAAGTTGAAACAGCTCTCAATGAGAATGAGAACATACTTTATGCTCATTTTGATTTCCCTAAAAAAGAGCTCTCTGTTGAAACATCCCTTTCACTAGATGAAGTCAAGAAGATTGCAAGAGAAGCTGAAGATGAAATTGTCTTTCTAGATGAAGAGAAAAAGGAAGAGAAGGATTATACCCTTATAAGGATTATCATCTCTGCAGTAATCTTCGGCATTGCAATGATTTCTGGCTACAAATGGATAGCAATCATAAGCTATGTGATATCTGGCTATGATGTACTTATCAAAGCTGTTAAGAATATATTCAAAGGAAAGGTATTTGATGAGAATTTCCTGATGGCTATTGCAACTATAGGTGCACTCTTCATCGCTTCTTATGATGAAGCTGCAGGCGTTATGATCTTCTATCAAATAGGTGAATACTTCCAGTCTAGAGCAACAAGAAAGAGCCAGAAGAATATCGCATCTCTTATGGATCTCAAAGCAGATAGCGCAGAAGTCGAAAGAGATGGCGTCTTCAAGACTATAAAGAGCGAAGATGTTGTAATCGGAGATAATATCAGAGTTAAAGCTGGTGAGAAGATTGCTGTAGACTCTGTTGTTCTATCTGGCGAATCTTTCCTAGATACAAAAGCACTTACAGGAGAATCAGTTCCAAGAAAGGTAACTAAAGGGGACGAAGTATTATCTGGATCTATAAACGGAGAAGGCACACTAATACTTCAGGCAATAGCTCTATATAAAGATAGTACTGCATCTAAGATTCTGAAACTTGTAGATGAAGGAGAAGCAAAGAAATCAAAGAGCGAGAAGTTCATTTCAAAGTTCTCACGCTACTACACTCCAACGATTTGCGTTGCAGCGCTCTTAATTGCACTCTTGTCGCCTGTTATCATTGGAGTCTCATTCAAAGACAGCTTATATAGAGCATGCATGCTTCTCGTTATCTCATGCCCATGCGCACTTGTACTCTCTGTTCCACTTACCTACTTCGCAGCTATGGGTTCATTCGCAAAGCATGGCATCCTTGTTAAAAGCGATGAGACTATCCAGAACATCTCAAAGCTATCACTTCTTGCTCTTGATAAGACAGGAACTATTACAGAAGGTGTATTCTCTGTTCAGGAGATGCTCTACTCTGATGATAATTACAAACTGATTCATGCAGCTGCATCACTTGAGAAGAACTCTTCTCATCCTATTGCAAAAGCTATTGTTGCTTTTGCTGACAACAACTGGGAAGAAGCAAAAGATGTTAAGGAAATACCTGGCATTGGACTAGAAGGCATTGTCAATGGAAAGACAATCAAAGTAGGTTCTTCCAAGATTCTGAAAGAAAAACCAGAAAGCCCAAAGAGCATCGGAACATACGTATATGTTACAGAGGATGATAAGCTTCTAGGTGCAATTGTAATAAGCGATAAAATCAAGAAGACATCTATAGATGCTGTTAAAGAGCTTAAAGTTGAAGGCGTAAAAGAAGTATGGATGCTCAGCGGCGACAGAAAGGAAATCGCTGAAAAAGTTGCTAAAGAAGCTGGTCTTGATGGTGCTTATGGCGAGCTATTGCCACAAGATAAAATCACAGGACTTGAGAAGCTTATGGAGAAAGGCTATGTAACTGGCTATGCAGGCGATGGCATAAACGATGCACCTGTATTAAAGCGCGCAGACGTAGGCTTTGCTATGGGCGGCGTAGGATCTGATGCAGCTATTGAAGCTTCAGACGCAGTCATTATGAATGATGATCTGATGAAGATTCCAACAGCTATCAAGATTGCTAAAAAGAGCGAGCTGATCGTTAAGGAGAATATATCATTCTCACTCATAGTCAAAGGAATCGTATTCATTCTAGCCTCTTTTGGAATAGCAAATATGTGGCTTGCAGTCCTTGCAGATACAGGCGTTGCGCTTATAGCAGTAATAAACGCAATGAGAGCGTTGCATTTTAAAAACAAATAGCACATTGGCTCCAGGGTTTCCTGGAGCTCATTCATTCAATGACACCTGCACCGCTAAGTTTGCCTTTATTCGCATTAAGCTGTACAGGAATCGCAGCTTTCAAGCTTTCAACATGTGGATATTGTTCTCTTTGCTTTTCATTGATGCTTCAACCCTGTTTTTCTGAAATGAAACCATTATTTCTTAATTGTGAGTTTATAGCTATTTTCCACAAGCTCCATGACGAAATCATCATCAAGCTCATCGTCAAGCACAACTGAAATCCAGTTTTTATGGTTCATATGAAAAGCTGGAAATATCCCTTTGATATTAGTGAGACGAGAACTGTCTTCAGGATCTATCTTCAGATTCATCACATTAATCAGAGTCTCATTGTTATTCTTAAGCAATGATTTCCATTTTATGAGCATTATCAGTCCAAACCATTTTCTGCTATCAATATGACGGAAAACACCAGAGCAATCATCAAAAGGAAAATCAGGATGAACACTGTATGCTGCAAAAATACGTTCAGTTATCCTATTTGCTTGGTCTGTTGAGAAAAGAACATCAAAAGTGCAACTATTTGCGATGTCGTCGAGCAGCCTTGTGTACTTGCTACGCACTAAGCTTACAAATGTCCCATTTTGAGACTCCAGTCTAATGAGCCTATATTCCTCATCATTGAATTTATCTATTACTTTTCCTGAGACAGAGCCGCTGTCACTAACTTTCACAATTGCATGAAAGTCACCATTCATGAAATCTGTTTCATAGATATAGCTATCAGACATCTTTTGAAAGCCATATGCTTCTAATCGTTCAAAGTTAAATCGCTTCTTCTGAAATACACTCTCTTCAATAGTCATAGCAGACTCCTCTCATAATGATATGATTATTTGGAGTCTGTTTGTACTATCTATACGTCATCGACTTTTGTTATTTTTCTATAAAGCAAAGATACAGCTGCAAAAAGCACACCAACGACAGGCCAGACTATCCACGTGAAATTCCAGCGATCTGTCAAAAAGCTCCAGAGAAGGTAGATTGCAGTTGAAACACACCAATAAGATACTGTGAAAGCTCCCATCTTTTTCTTTGCAACCTTCTCTTTCCTTGAGAAATCTCCTTCTTGCAAAAGCGTATCATAGCTATTCTTTATCATTCCAACACGAATCATGATATTCACTGCAATAGCTATCATAACCAATAATAAAGCTACAGAGAGAATGCAGATGGAATCAGAAGCATCAAAGGCACCTGCAATAATGAGAGGCATAGCTGAAACAATGCAAAGCACTACTCCAACTGCAATACTTGCAGAGTACTTATTCTCAAATTCATTGCTTTTTGTCTTTGCCATTTCTATCACTCTAGATTCAGTCTTGAATGACTCTTCTTCTAAGTATCTATAATGATTCATTTTTATACCGCTTCTAATAAATATGAACACAGCTATAGCGACAAGCATAATCAATACAGAACAGCCGAGACCAGCAGCAATAATGTCTGATATGAAGTACATCTTGCTTTCAGAAAAAGCATTCAAAACGAGCAACAACACAGGACTCAGAATACACAAAGAAGTTGCATTGGCAATTTCAGGAGATTGCTTCGCTTTCAAAAGCAAAAAGCTATTAGCCTCTTCCAGTGTCACATAAGGCAAAGCTTCTTCAAAGTCATTATTGCTAGAAGCTTCACTATCTTTCAAAAGATAATCTGTAGTTACTCCAAACAAAGACGCAAGCTGAATTAGCTTCTGCAAATCAGGAACAGAACCTGCGCTCTCCCATTTTGAGACTGATTGCCTAGATATTCCTAATTTCTCTGCAAGGTCTTCCTGTGACCATCCTTTCTTTTTTCTCTCTTCAATAATCTTATTTGCAAGACTCATCTGTTTCTCCCTTATACTTCAGATAAGCTTATTCTATCGTTTTCAATATTAGCAAACTACCAAATAGCCTTTTCATTTTAGCAACCAGCAGTTGCAATTATGTTATTTGGTTGTTAATTTCCAAAAATAGAAGTGCTCTTATTATTTCAGCGATAGCAAATTGTAATTATAACTAAAATTATGTTATCTTTGGCGTTATGGAAGAGAATCAAATACGAAACATAGGCATCATGGCTCATATTGATGCTGGAAAGACAACAACAACTGAGAGAATTCTATTTTATACAGGTGAAAACCATAGAATTGGTGAAGTAGATAATGGCGAAGCTACAATGGACTGGATGCAGCAAGAGCAAGATAGAGGCATTACTATCACATCAGCTGCTACTACTTGTTATTGGAAAGACTACCAGATAAATATCATTGACACTCCAGGGCATGTTGATTTCACAGCTGAAGTAGAACGATCTCTGAGAGTTCTAGATGGTGCTGTAGGCGTATTCTGTGCAGTTGGCGGCGTTGAGCCTCAGACTGAGACTGTATGGCGTCAGGCAGATACATACAAAGTTCCAAGAATCGCATTTGTCAATAAGATGGATAGAATGGGTGCTGATTTCTACAGAGTGCTTGAGCAAATGGAGAAGAAACTCAATGCTACTCCTGCTCCACTCTTTATCCCAGTTGGCGCTGAGTCATCATTCTCTGGCGTTATTGATCTGATTCATGATAAATATCTTACATTCTCTGCAGACGATGACGGAGCTACTGTTACAGAAAATCCTGTACCAGAAGAATACAAAGCTAAGCGTGATGAGTGGTATGAGAAGCTCATCGATAGCGTTGCATCGTTCTCTGATGAGATTACAGAACTGTACTTTGAAGGTGAAGAGATTCCAGAAGATCTGATTATGAAGACACTCAGAGAGTGTACTCTCAGTCGTAATCTTCTGCCTGTATTTGTCGGATCCTCTCTTAAGAATATCGGAGTACAGACATTGCTTGATGGCATTGTCACACTTCTTCCTGCTCCTTCAGATATCCCACCTGTAGTCGGAGAGAACGCAAAGAATGGCAAGAAAGAAGAGTTTGCAAGCAATCCTAATGGTCCATTAGAGGCGCTGATCTTCAAGATCCAGGTAGATCCACAAGCTGGTCCTATGTGCTTTGTCAGAGTATACTCTGGCACACTCAAGAAAGGTGTTGCAATTTACAATATAACCAAAGGCAAAAAAGAGAGAATCAACAGACTTGTCAGAATGCATGCTGATAGAGAGACAGATCTTACAGAGCTTAAAGCGGGAGACATCGGCGTAATCATCGGCTTCAAACTCTCACAGACAGGAGATACTATAGGTGCTGAAAACCATCCATTCCTCTTAGAAAGAATGGTATTCCCTAATCCTGTTATCTCTGTTGCTATTGAGCCTAAGACTACTGCAGACCAAGATAAGCTTAAGAAAGCACTTGAGATGCTTAGCATGGAAGACCCTACATTCAGCTATAAAGATGATAGTGAAACAGGTCAGCTTGTTATCTCTGGCATGGGAGAGCTTCATCTTGATGTTCTTGTAACAAGAATCACTAAAGAGATGAAGATTGATGCACGTGTAGGCAATCCTCAAGTAAGCTATAGAGAGTCTATCAAGAAAGAAGCAAACGGCTCTGAAACATTTGACAAAGTCATTGCAAACAAAGAGAACACAGCAGGAATCACTCTCAGTGTTAAGCCTCTGCCACCAAAGAGCGGCAATGTGCTTAAGATTACTGCTCCAACTCGTGATATTCCAGAAGAAATCATCGATGCAATCAAAACTGGCATTGAAGGTGCATTCTCATCTGGTATTAAGTATGGCTATGAGTGCACAGATATCGAAGTTGATGTAACAGCTATAGAGTATGATGAGCTTACAGCTTCAACATTCGCATTCACATCATGCGCAGTAATGGCTTTCGATAAAGTATGCCAGGAAGCAGATCCTGTCATGATGGCTCCTGTTATGAATGTACAGATTACTTCCCCTTCTGAGTATGTTGGAGATGTCATTTCGTCAATCACACAGAGAGGCGGTATCGTGCTCTCTATGGAAGGTGGAATATCTGCAGATTTGATCAAAGCAGAAGTACCACTTGAGAAGATGTTTGGATACACAACAGTACTAAGAAGCTCTACTCAAGGCCGTGGCCAATTCAGCATGGAGTTTGACCACTACTCAGAGAAGAACTGATTTCATGTGCCTAATCTCTCAGGCACTATTTCTGAAAATATTTCTTGACAGTTTTTCATCTCTTCTGACTAATTTTTGCATTATGCAACTCATGATTATTGGAAATACTCAATAATCATATATTTTATTGCTCAAAAGGGTCAAAAAAACCATTAAATTTTATTAGTCATTACGCATGAATCTTGAAAAGGCCTATTTCAAAGAGGACAAAACCTCGATTCAAGCGCTGTAGAGGCGATTTGGAACTAAATAGCGGTGTTTTTACAAAGAAATTCCAAAATAGCTTATCAAGAAGAGCTGAAAAGGCCAAAAACATCGACACCATGGCCTAGAAAACAGGTTGTTTTTGATATAATTTAGGAAGCTTTCGATGACTTGAGCCGTTCTCGCAAGAGGGAGAGGAATTTATCCTGATGATAGACAATCTCCATGATCTTCTGGAACAGCTCAATAGGATTGGCAGCAAACTGCTGGTATACTGTCTTCAGCCTAGGCTCCTGCAATATGATCTGGGCCATGTGTGCCATGGCCACTGTAAGGTTGTTTAGATAGGCCATGCTCTCAATGGCTCTTGTGTTTGTTGATGTATATTTGTCCTCGCTGCAATAGAAATCCTTTGACTTATGGAGGCTGTTCTCAACAGTCCACCGGACCTCTATAGCTTCAATTGCAGCAATCGGGTCTGAGAGGCTAGTTATGAAATACATGGGTTCGGCATCCTTGCCTGTGACAGAAGAGACCATTTTTATATATAGCTTCTGATCTATCCATTCTTCTCCTATATATCCCTTCTCGAGCTCTATGACCCAGAATTTCCTATCATCTCTAGGAAACGAGACAGGCATGCGCTGTTTTGGCCTCTTCTTGTTGAAAGAGGATTGTATTTCAAGCTTCAGACTATCCTGATTGTCTTTAGCACAGAAGACATAGTCTCCTTTGCGCTTTCTGATTATGCGGGCAGTCGCTCTCTGGCAATGAAGAGCATCTGCAGTGACTATCGTATTGCGAAGATCAAGCTGAATCAGCTTTTTCTGTGCAACAGGAATCTCATTTGTCTTCTCATAGATTGGCATGCTGTAGAGGCATACATCAGAGGATGAATCGTAAGCGAAAAATAAAGCACTATCCCCAAAAATCACTGCAATAGTTATCTTGGTAATCCAGGAGAATTATTGAGTATGATCAAGTTCGAGGAATATGAATACTACATCAAGCCTGGGTACACAGACTTGAGGAAAGGCGCTGTGAAACTATCAGTTGTAGTGCAGAATGAAATGGAGCTGAATCCATTTAACAAAGCGGTGTTCATGTTCTGCAGCAAGAACAGGAAAACCATAAAGGCAATACTATGGGATGGCAA
>CAKQJZ010000077.1 GCA_934247875.1 uncultured Spirochaetales bacterium | reverse complement strand
TGCCTGGGAATAGCAACCTCAGGCATCTATATATTTCTTCTAAAAAGCAGTGGAAAAAATTATTTGAGAGTCACAGATGGAAATTCTAAAGCTCCTGATAATTTTATGTATTTCAAAGACTCTGTAAGTTTTTCCACTGGCAGTTCTAGAAAAGTACATATCGTTATGCCAAGTGAAGTAAGATATATTTACTTTAGTGGAAGTGGCATCGATAGTAATAGTGATTCTCTAATCTGGTATTTTGAAACTTACTATAAAGTTAAGAAGGATGAACTATTAAAAGCATATAAAGATGGCACTATTGGTACTCTATTTGAAGAATGTACTAAGAAATATGGTTACATCGAACCAAAACCTACAGATGTCAATACTATCTTAAACGTAGTAGATGTCACTCGAAATATTGATTCTTTTAAAGATAAAAATCCTAAGTTCGGGGCATCTAAAATATATCGTGCAGGTATTCTTAAAGATGAGAGCGGAGCTATTATTGAAGATTGTGATAGAATCTATTTTAAATATACTGAAAAAGACAACCACGTTTTCATCTACCTTCCTGAGAAATATATTGAACAGATGAAAGAGTATTGCGCAAATAATAACAAGAAATTTAGCTACAATGGAGGCATCATTTGGAATTATCTCAATGGCTTTTGTGGCCGAACTAACGAAGAAGGTGAAGGCGAAAACAAATATGTCATACAAGAAAAATACATTGAATGCTTAGCAAAATACAGAGCATCTGAAGGATTTGTTACGCAACAATAAGTCTTTTAGAAAGAGTAAATTCAGAATGTATGCAGCGAAAAAAGTTGCATACATTTTTTATTTCATGATAATAGTATTTTTGTTACTTATAACTTACAAATTTACTAATTATTTGAATTTTATCAGTTATAACTGACAAATATATTATACTGCTAAGTATAGGAGGCTGGCTCTAATGATAAAACGTGAAATGTATATGAGACGAATCAGACCATTTATCGGAACAGATCTGATTAAAGTTATGACAGGTATACGCCGCGCAGGGAAATCAGTCATGCTGGAACTGATCAAAGCAGAGCTGGTTGAGAGTGGCGTTAGTAAAAACCAAATCATCTCAATAAACTTTGAGAACCTCAACAATGCACATCTTCAGAATGCTATAGCACTTCATGATGAGATTATTAAAAGATCTGAAAACGCAGATGGCAAAGTTTATCTTTTCTTCGATGAAATTCAAGAAGTAGAAAACTGGGAAAAGTGCATTAACTCATTACGTATAACACTCGATTGTGACATCTACATAACTGGCTCCAACGCTAAGCTCTTATCTGGAGAACTCTCTACGTATCTTGGTGGACGATATGTTGAGTTTATCATTTATCCTTTTTCTTTTTCTGAATTCATAGAGCTTTATCACTCTGCATTTCCAGATGAATCGATTAAGAGCTGCTTCCAGAAATATCTCCGCTTTGGAGGTATGCCATATCTTGCTAATCTCCGCTATGAAGAAGAGGCTTCTAAACTGTATTTGCAAGATTTATTCAATTCAGTCCAGCTAAAAGATATCATACAGCGCAATAAGGTCCGCGATGCCGATTTGCTTTTGAGAATCATCTCATATGTTTCAGAAAATACTGGAACAATATTCTCAGCAAGCTCTATTGCAAAGTTTCTGAAAAATGAACATCGTATTGTTGCAACTGAAACCGTACTGAACTATATGAAATATTGCTCTGACGCATTTCTCTTTTATCCCGTTAAGAGAGAAGACTTACAGGGTAAACAGCTCCTTTCCTCTAATGAGAAGTATTACATCGCAGATCATGGTATTAGGGAAGCTGTATTTGGAGGCAATGAAAAGAATATAAATCTCATTTTGGAGAATATAGTCTATCTAGAGCTGCTTCGAAGGAATTATAAAGTCACTGTAGGCAGAATAGGCAATAAAGAAATTGACTTCATATGCGAGAAGCAAGGAGAGAAACTATATATACAAGTGTGCTACTTGCTTGCATCTGAAGAGACGATAGAACGTGAGTTTGGAGCCTATTACAACATCAGAGATAACTACCCTAAATATGTTCTTTCATTGGATGAGTTCAATATGAGCAGAGATGGAATCAAGCACTTGAATATCATAGATTTTCTTATCTCTGATAAGTGGGATCAGAGCTTATAGAGGAAGCATCTTAAGCGCAGATGAGAGACGCTCAACGCACTTAGTGCTATCAAGATCTTTGAGCATTATCTCATTTATTGCATCTTCAAGTAGTGCTCTGAGAGTCTCACTTGATTTACCTGTGAAAATGAATGAACTCTTCTCTAGGTCAGATTTGAATATATCAATATAAGGAATATCATGCTGAGAAAGAGTCTCAAAAAGCTCTGTCTTTGGCATTATCAGTCCAACTTCCTCTAAATACTCATTTGCATGTTCACTTAAGAACTCTATAAAGGCCCAAGCTGCTTTCTTTTCTTTCTTCGAAAGCTTTGCATTAACAGACCAATAATGAAGGTATTTAGCACCGCCAGAGTCAATGCCGTCTTTGAATGTAGGAAATGGATGAACACTCCATTTGAAATCAACATTATCATTCTGGAGTCGCTCTTCATGGTAAAGCCCTGAGAACATCATTGCAGCGCCGCTTTCTGGAAATACTGTACGTGCATTTTTATATGTCGGAGATCCAAGCCCCTCATAAAGAGGTCCCCACTCTTTGAAGAAATCAAAGACCTGAATCCAGGCACTCTCCCCCTTAAGTTCATAGTGCCCATTCACTATTTCAATTCCACCACCAAGTTCATTAACCATTGGAATAAGGAAATTAAGGTAATATGGATATCTGAAGTCAAAACCACGTTTTACGATTACTCCATCATCACTCTTCACAAGTGCTTCTGAAATCTCTTTTATTCCTTCCCAAGTAGAAAGCAAGCTACTATCTGGATTTATGCCAATAGAAGAGAGCGCATCATCGTTTACATATAAAACCCAGCTAGTATATTCCATTGGGAGGCCATAAAGAGCGCCATTCAAAGCTGCAGCGTCTAAGACATCTCTGATGTAGCTGTTTTTTGCTTTTTCAAGACCATGAGGATATTCATCTAAGTACCCGCCTTCAAGCAGAGGAGGAAGTGATGTCTGTATAAGAGAGAAAAGCGAAGGCCCGTTATTTGAGTAAAAAGCTGCAGGTACGACATTGATCAGCTCTGAAGAAGGATATGTAACTCGCTTTATCTTTATATTCTTATTATTGCTTTCAAACTCTGCTATCAGCCGATTCTCAAGCTCTTCTCTTGCATCATCTTCATGAGTCCAATATTCAAGCACAATCGTTTTTTTCTCTCTCTTTGAGAGTGAGAAAATTACTGCTGTCATAAGAGACAGCAGCAAAACGATTATCAGAATCATTCCAAGAGCTTTTCTCATAACGAGATTATACCATGCTTAACCCTTTCGTGATTCATAAACTGCAGCACCACCTAAGAAATATTTAGATAGTGAGAAGAAGAGCAAGAACATCGGAATAGATGCAAGGAGTGCACATGCCATCAATGCACCTTCATCTGTCTGTTTCTCTTCTGCAAACTTAGAAATGTATAACGGAATAGTCTTCATCTTCTCAGACTGTGAGCAAAGAAGTGGCCATAGAAGGTTATCCCACTGGTTTCTGAATGATAATATTCCAAGTGTTGCAACTACAGGAGTTGAATTTGGAAGTACTATGCGAGAGTAGATTCTGAACTCTGAAAGGCCATCAACACGCGCAGCATCTAGATATTCACCTGGGAAAGTAATCAAATACTGTCTCATCTGGAATACACCAAATGCACTTACGAGGAATGGGATTATAAGGCCAGGGATAGTATTGATGATCTTAAACTTCGAAGCAACAAGATACAGCGGAATCATGATAGCTTCAAATGGAATCATCATTGTAGACATGATTGCCATGAATACAAAGTTCTTGCCTTTGAAATTGAACTTTGCAAGTCCATAACCACATAGAGATGAGAGAAGTACTGTAGTGAGTGCGCAAGTGAATGCAACAATCAAAGAGTTAAACAGATTTCTGAAGAATATCTTCTCACCATGGTTACCCATAATTGCTTTAGTGAAGTTAGTGAAGAATGTCCTCGACTCTGTCGTAAAGTACTTCTTGCTAGGAATCCAGGTATATGGCATTGCCATAATCTGCTTAGCATCCATGAATGCAGCTGTGACCATGAAAATCAGAGGCATGATTGTGAATACCAAGACGAGGATCAGAATGATATATGTCAAAATCTCACCGATTCCGATTTTTCCAACGAATTTATTATTGTTCATCTATCACCTCAATATTCAACATCCTCTCCACCTTTCTGAGCAGCGAACTGCAAGAATGTAAAGAACAGCATAATTACAAACAGAATGATTGACATGGCACTAGAACGGCCAAGACGACGGTTAACAACACCTGTGTAGTAGATGTTCATTGTAATTACATCTATAGGTGCTCTTGCAGCTCCACCTTGTACAAACATGTACTGAGTTGAGAAAGTCTTCAAACACTGTAGCATTGCCATGATAGATACAAGCATTACTGTAGGCTTCAAGAGAGGAAGAGTAATATGCCAGAATGTATGCCATCTCGATGAGCCATCTACTATAGCAGCCTCATATAGTGTTGGAGGGATGGATGCAAGTCCTGTTATGAACAGGATTGTGAAATAACCAATATATTTCCAGAAATAGACTATGATAGTAGATGCACGGAGCATTGAGTCTTTAGTCATCCATTGATAGTCTTTGCCAACTGTTCTTAAGAGGCTATTAGCCATCTGGTTAAAAAGCCCTGTAGGCTGGAAAAGAATCATCCATATTGTTGCAGCAACTACTGAAGACAGTACTGCTGGAGTATAATAAGCAAGCTCAAAGAGCTTTGAATGTCCAGGTTTTCTAAGCTGCATGATAAGTACAGCTAAAATCAAGGAAATGATAACCATTGGAATAAATGTTCCAACAGTGAATATTCCAGTCGCTTTCAAGGAATTCAAAAGCGAGAAGCCTCCATTAGACTGAGTAAAGAGGTATTTATAGTTTTCCAAGCCGATGAATTTCCAGGTTCGGCGAATAGCATCACGGTTAGTCAGGCTTGTGATGAAAGCACTTATAATTGGATAAAAACTGAATACAGCAAAGAACACAAGGCAAGGGATGGTAAATAAAAATCCCCATCTAGCTTGTTTTCTTTCAATACTATAGCTTCCTTTTTTCTTCATTTTTCAACCTTTTGAAAGTTAAAATGCGGGCCGGGATTGGCCCGCAAGTGAGAGTATTTTCTATTAGTCTGCTAGGATTTCAAGAACGTTTTTCTGTAGTGCATCATATGCATCAGAAGGATCCTTACCCTGGAGCATTACCTGCTTGATTGCGCTGTTGATAGCACTCTGAATCTCTGAAGCGCCCTTCTGGAAGTATACAATGTGTGATCTTGCGAAGTCGCCCTTGAATACGTCTGAGTATGGCATGTTAGCATATACAGAGCCATTCATCAGAGCCTTTGTAGGCTGGATAAGACCAACGTTTGTGAGGTACTCTTCAGCATGTCCTTCTGTGAGGAGGAAGTACTTGATGAGTTCCCAAGCCATCTGCTGCTCAGCTTCAGACTTGTCAGCGTTAACCATGTAGAAGTGACCATAGTAGCAACCTGCAACGTTATTAACAGCATCTTTGAATACTGGGTATGGTACTACCATCCACTCGCCACTGTTATAGAATGTTGGGTTATCAGCAAGGATTCTAGCTTCCTGATATAGACCTGTATTACACATAGCAATATCGCCATTGTCCTTATTGAAGAGCTTTCTAGCAGCTGTAAGAGTAGGATTACCGAGGTTCTCACCACTTGGTCCCCAATTCTTCATGAATGTAAGAGCCTTAACCCATGCGTCCTTGTTTACGCAGCCATCTTTACCAGATAGAGAACCACCAAGCTGCTCTACCATTGGGATGAAGTATGTAAGCTCATATGAGTATCTGAAGTCATAACCACGTCTTGTGATGATGTCGCCATCTCTTAAAACAATCTTCTTACTGATCTCAACCATGTCTTCCCATGTCTTTGGATAATCTTTCTCTGGGTCTAAGCCTGCAGCTTTGAATACGTTCTTATTGATGAAGATAGACCAGTTAGTAAGCTCAAGAGGAAGACCATAAACATCGCCATCGTAATAAACAGCGTCAATCATTCCATCTTCATAGTTTGCTAGAAGATCTTTTGCATCCTTAAAGCCGAGAGTCTTGTAATCTACAGGAGCTACACGACCTGCTTCGATATACTGGAATTCATTCTCGATTGGAAGGTTAAAGAAAGATGGGCCTTCGCCAGATGCGAATGCAGTCTGGATAAGCTCTCTAAGCTTTTCTGCACTCTGTCTTGTTACGTTAACTGTAACATTAGGATGTGCTTCACAGAATTCCTTGATATATCTCTCTTCAAGAGCCTGTCTTGATGAATCCTCGTGTGTCCAGAATTCGAGTGTTATAGGCTGATCAGCCTTTGCTTCCTTACCGCCCTGTGCAAAAACAGAAGTAAGAACCATTGATAAACATAAGAAAACAACTAAAGCTTTCTTCATAGCTAAACCTCCTTTTGGTTTCCTATTAACTAAATTATCAAGCCCAAAGTAAGGAGGTTGCAATTATTCAATTTTAATATCTTTTGTCCACTTTCTACCAAAAGTTCACAAAAACTACATGTAACTCAAAAGGTTTTTGAGTATTTCTAAAGTATGAAAAAGCGAGTTTTATTGTCAGTTATCATTATTGCAGCAATTTTATTAGCAAGCTGCGCAACAAACGAAACCAAGGAAGCTAAAAATCCTACTCTACTAATTACTCTTGAAGGGAATCCTACGACAGGATACATGTGGGACTACACTACAGATGGAGAGGGAGAAATAGCACTGGAAAGCCTGGATGCGAAAGCTACAGATAGTACGCTTATCGGTTCCCCTTCTACTTTCACATATTCATTCTATGGCACAAAAGAAGGCAATGTCACTCTGATCTTTGAGTATGCACGCCCTTGGGAAGGTGGAGAGAAGCTGAAGACAGAGACTTATAAGCTATATGTTAATAAGGATCTGGAAATAGAGCTTCTATGAAAGCATGAGACAAAGCTGGAATAATACTATGAAAAATAATGCCTTCTCTTACTTATCAGCAAAAGAAGGCATCTAAGCTCTTGTAGTTATTCTCTAGATATCGTCGAACATGCTTCTTTTAGCACATCCTTCATCAAGAAGAATCTGGCCTTTAGAGATGACATATCTAAGCTTTTCACCATCTCTGATGACAACATCGCCGTCATACCCCTCTTCTACTTTGCCTTTGCCTTTCAGCTTCATAGCTTTAGCAGGGTTCTCTGTAACACACTTGATAGCTAGTGCTTTGTCCATATCAGATGAAAGCATTCTATCAAGATATACTTTGAGTTCAGATATTGAACCTGCACCCATTCCGACTATTGCTGTCTTATCACTATTCCACTTAGGGAATGAGCCATTTGAGTCTGTTGAGAGTGTAATCTGATCAGGATAGCGCTCCAGAAGCTCACGTGCGCTTTCGTCTGCTTTATCGTGGCATGTGATATCTACATGTCCGCCGATTTCAGCCCAGCGCTTAGCCTGCTCCATATGACCACCCATATGTGTTGGGTAGAAATGAGATAGAGGAATAGGAATTCGATCATGTATTTCAAATAGCTGTTCAATGCCTAAGTCTGATGCACCAACATGGATATGTACAAGACCTGCTTTGCCACTCATCAAAGAAGCAAGACGTGCCTCAGAAGCAAGCTTAATAAGCTCATCTGTTGTTGGGAATGAGCATCTATGATCTGCAACAGCGACCTTTACACCGATGATTTCATCAACGAATGTGATATCGTCTCCAACTGAACCAGTTAGAGTGATTGATGGTACTTGGTAAGAGCCTGTCAGAGCCCAAGCAGAAAGGCCCCACTCTCTGTAGCCTTTGATTTTAGCAACCAAATCTCTGATTGTTCTTGTGTATCCATCTGTTCCAAGCAGACCAACTATTGATGTTACGCCGCCCTCTGCTATCTTTCTCTCTGATAGAGGTGGAACACGAGAAATCATGCCAGCCTCTCCGCCGCCACCGATAGCGTGGACATGGCCATCAATCAAGCCTGGATGAACAAGTTCACCCTCTGCATCGATTACTTTTAAAGAAGGTAGCTTCAAATCAATAGAAGGAGCTACCATAACGACCTTCTCGCCTGCAATCAAGATATCATTGATACCTCTATATTCAGGTGCATATAGCTTTGCGTTCTTAATTAAAATCATATGCTTAGATTAAGTCTCTCAATTATAACTTTCAACAATTAATGCACGGGAAATCATTGAAATTGAGCTTTCATCAAGTGGGACAAGAGATCTTATGAATAATAAAGAATCGCCATGCTCTATCAGAACTTCCAGTCCATTTGAAGATCTGACAGCATTAGCGCTTAGCTTTAAAGAAAGACTCTCATCAGAACGCCCTGGTCTTCTCATAAGTTCCTTTTTCACTGCATTTCTCAGCGTCTTGAGTTCAGAGCTATATAACGTATAGCTGATGAAGTCTGCTTTAGTTGAACTTTCCCCTAAGTATTGTTCATATGAGTAGCTATAACGTGCAAATAAGCTTTTGCTCTCACTATGCTTGGCACTCTTATATTGAGTCTCAGTCCTTCCTATGTCTTTAAGCGTAACTGGGATTTCATCGCTATATAGTGTATATGTCTTTCCATTTATCTCATGCTTTACTCCGTGCGATGAAGTTCCCCAAAAGAAATCAAACAACAAGAACAGCAAAATCAGAAGAAGCGTTATTGTAGTCAAAAGCGTGCTTTTATCTAAAAGCCTATATTTCTTATTGAATGTCTTTCTGTTCTTCAAAGCATAAATCAGAGCTAAAAGCGAAAGCACAAAAGATAGGAAAAACAGCACTGTTATCGTTATTCCGAAGAGTGAGTAGAAATTACTTGATGAAACACGTGCTAAATCTGTGAATAAGATAAATGAGAGGAATATGAGATAGAGCATAGAAAGAAGAAGATTTGAAACAATCTTGCGCCCTCTTCTTTTCTCAGCTTTCTCTTTAGTAAGTTCTTCTGCTTTTGGAATCTCAACGCCCTCTTTCTCTTCAATCAAGAATGCGTGGCGTCTTGAGTCTGCGATGTCTTCGGGCCCTCCGATGCATATCATATCCCAGCCGCATTTTCTGAGGTATGGAAGCTCACGCCTGAGTTCTAGTTCTGTATTTATCTCAGGATTGCGTGAGAGAAAAGAGTATGCGATTACACGTCTTTTCTCATCGCTTTTCCTGAAGTAGAAAAGGTTGCCTTTGTTCTTTGAGAGCACATACCCTTTTTCAGCTTCTGATGATAGAAAATCACTTAGCTCTTCGTCGCTATGACGTGTCAAAAGCATAAAGCGTACTCTCATAAAACCTCCAAAAAAGGGGCTGTAACAAAAGTCAGTTTCAAACTGATTAAGTGTTACGGCCCTTTTTTTATCGCTACAGTTAAGAAATACCCGTCCAGGGACTCTAACCCGGGACGAATATGATAAAATGTTTCTGCTAAGGAACATTTATCATGGAAAAGTATATCACAAAACAGGGTGTTTTGTTCTATGACTACACCCTAGAGGTGGAGCAGACTGCCCAAATCGATCAGTTGTTTACTCTTTTGAATGAATCTGGAGTGAATTCAATTCTGGCAAAAGCATGCAATGAAAGCAACTTCGGCAGGCCTTCGCATGACGAACTCTCCATGCTTGCATGCATATTATATGGATTTGCTATGAGGCGAAGTACATTGAGGGAGCTTGAGACGAGCTGCAAATATGACATCAGATTCAAATATATCATGAACGGTAAGGTTCCCTCTCATTTGACATTCGGCCGGTTTATCAATACTGTCATAAAACCAAACATGGATTAGTCATTATAAGCTAAGCCCTTTGTCTAGACCATAATTGAAGAAATAACGAATATCATGCTGTTTCTTCTATAGCGATTTGCTC
>CAKQJZ010000076.1 GCA_934247875.1 uncultured Spirochaetales bacterium | reverse complement strand
TACAACATTTTCATTATTTAAAAGACTTAATTAGAAAAGTCCAGGGGTTTGTGGGCACTACAGTGAAGAACATGGGAAGATTGTCAACACAATCTATAAGAAGGAATCGACCTCCAACATATTGTTTTGCTGCCATGACATATTCTATTGCAAAATCAATAAAATCACGCATCATCAAATCATCGTGAGAGGCATTATCATCACGAGCTAGCTGACCAAGCAGATAACAAGGAACAGAATTTGCTGAGTATCTTCCAAATCCTCTCATCTTTTTCATCATAGCTTTTGAAATTCCAGATGGAATATCAACAACAGAAAGAGACAGCGAAAAATATCCAATTATGTCAATATTCTCCGCCACTACAAGATATGTTCTGGCATTATCACTCTTCTCATAAGCAATAGCATTGTTTCGAATGAAATTCTCAACATCAAGATTCCTTTTCACAGAAAAAGAGGATAAAGCTTTTTGAGCCTCATCCTCTCCTACATGAGCTATAAACTCTTGGAGATCCATGCATTTCAGCATCTCGTTCCATACCTTTCCTTAATCTTGGCCACCATCTCTGGGGGTATCGTAGTAGCCTCTTTAAATCTTGCTTTGGCTTCTGGTGTTTGCAGCCTTTTTACTGTAGGAGATCCATTATCGATAGCTTTCTCAAGATTTTTAATGCCCCAGTCTGGGTTAACGGTAAAAGTCCTGCTAAATGATTCTGTTGCCATGGCAATACCTCCTTCTCTTTAAATTAATTTGAACACCTATACCATAGATACTTAAATAATACTATTAAAACACTAAACCATCAACACATTGGCAATTCATAAATATAAGCACCTGTTATAATTATGATTCCTTTTAGATTTTTGCATATAAAAACAAATGGGCCATAATTGGAACCCATTTACCTGTTTTATATACATTTATTTTATATATTACAATCAATTACCTTATTGATATATCACTCCCACTCGATTGTTGCTGGTGGTTTTGAAGTTATATCATAGAGTACTCTGTTTACGCCTTTGACTTCGTTGCATATTCTAGATGCAGCTCTTTGCATAACATCATATGGCATTCTATACCAGTCTGCTGTCATAGCGTCTTCGCTTGTTACAGCTCTAAGTGTGCATACTTCGCGATATGTCCTCTCGTCCCCTTGTACACCAACGCTCTTAACTGGAAGCAAATCAGCTAGTGCTTGCCAGATTTTGTCATATAACCCTGCTTTTCTGATTTCATCGATGAAGATGTAATCGACATCTCTTAGAGTATCGAGACGTTCTTTAGTTACCTCTCCAATGCATCTTACGCCAAGGCCAGGACCTGGGAATGGATGACGATATACTAGCTCATCAGGAAGTCCAAGCTCTTTGCCAAGTGCTCTTACTTCATCTTTGAACAGTTCCTTCAAAGGCTCGAGAAGCTGCCACTTCAAGTCCTCTGGCAATCCTCCAACATTATGGTGGCTCTTGATAGTTGCAGATGGACCACCAGAAGGAGACTTAGACTCAATTACATCTGGATAGAGTGTGCCTTGAGCAAGGAATGAGATATCACCACATTCTCTTGCAGCATTATAGAAAGTATCGACAAATAATTTACCGATTATTTTGCGTTTAGCTTCAGGCTCTGTAACGCCTTTTAAAGCATCTAAGAAGTCTGGCTCTGCATCAGCATAGTGAAGCCTGATATTGAAGTTATCCCTAAATAGCTTCAATACGCCCTCTGCTTCTCCTTTTCTGAGCATTCCATTATTTACGAATACGCAAACAAGCTGGTCTCCGATTGCTTTATTGATAAGAAGCGCAGCAACTGAAGAGTCGACGCCTCCTGAGAGGCCGCATAGCACCTGCTTATTGCCAACCTGTGCTCTGATTGAAGCTATAGCATCATTAATGAATGATCCCATATTCCAATCATTCTTTGCTTTGCATATATCAAGAACGAAAGATGAGATAAGCTTTGCTCCATCTACAGAGTGTACTACTTCTGGATGGAACTGGACTCCATAGAACTTCTTAGCCTTATTCTCAATTGCTGTATATCTGCAATTAGGTGTAGATGCAACTACTTCAAAGTCTCCTGGGATTCTTACAACAGAATCTCCATGGCTCATCCATACCTGTGACTTATCTGGAACAGAAGCAAGTATTTCAGACTTTGCTACGATATCGATATTAGCAAGTCCATATTCCTTCTTTTCAGGACATACTACTTCGCCGCCAAGCATAAGGGACATTACTTGTAGTCCATAGCAAATGCCAAGGATAGGAATGCCAAGTGAGAATACTTTCTCATCTGGTCTTGGAGAGCCTGCAGTCTTTACGCTTGCAGGGCCACCTGAGAAGATGATTCCTTTGGGATTGAGTTTTCTAATCTCTTCAGCCTTAGTATTGAATGGTACTATCTGGCTATAGACGCCGCACTCTCTGACGCGTCGCGCAATGAGCTGACTATATTGAGCTCCGAAATCAAGGACAAGGATCAAATCATGGTTCTGTGCTGCCATACATCCTCCAATGAAAAAGGATATTACAAAAAAATAAAGTCTATTTCTAGATGAAAAAAGCGGGTCGCCCCGCCTTTTTTTACCATCTTAGAGTATCAAGCTTTCTGTAGCCTTTTGATACTGCTGTATATAGGAGAAGGCCAATTACTCCACCTACTCCACCCTGAAGAAGGTTTGGACCAATCTCTACAGCTGCTGTTGAGAAGCTTGAGAGGAATATGCCTGTTAAGAGGAAGTATCCAAGAGATACTGTTACAGCTGCAATAACAACGCCGAGAATCTTTCTGATAGGAGATGTGCCTTCGCCTTTTACGACTAAGCCAATTAAAAGCGCTTCAAGACCATGTACTGCAAGCGATATTGGTGCCCACTGTGGATAGCCACCGATTAAATCTGCAAACGCTGTACCAAGACCACCTGCAATAAGACCTGTTAAAGGGCCAAATGCAAATGCTGTAAATGTAACAGCTGCGTCACAAAGTGAGATATAACCACCAGTTGTTGGTGTTGGGATTCTAACAGCAATCGTAAATACAGCTACTACAGCTGTGAAGATTGCTACTACGGCGATGCGAAGGGCTGTTTTTCTTCCGTCCATTTCACGTACCTACCTTACCTTATTTTGATATTATTAATAATAACAAAGGCAGTGTAGCACCTATTGCTAAATGAATAAACAAGGTTGGCGAAACTTTAAGCTTTCTGTAGTCTTTTCGCTCTTTTCTGCCAAATCCACGCTCTTCAAGTGCCGAAGCAAGCTCTGGCGCCATCTTAACAGATGCAATCGTCAGTGCTGTGATTGTAGGCATTATAGGGTATCCACGCTTTTTCTCTTTGAGACGAAGCGACATTGAATCTCTGATCTCTTCATATAGCGAACCTAAGTACGGGATATATCTAAGAACAAGAGAGATAGTGAGAGCTGCATTGTAGCTTAAACGATAGAACCTCAATCCTTTCACTATATTCTCACTGCGCTCTGTCTCCATCAGCAAAAAGAACAAGTATGATATCGCAATGAACTTCGATGAAGATAAGAGTGCATGTATCAATCCTTCATCTGTCAAAAGGATGAATGACTTTATCACTATCAAAGGTCTTCCTTCTCTTCCATAAAGCGGAGAAAAAAGGAACAAGAAGAATATGATTGGGAATAAGCGCTTAAAGCCTCTGAGTGTCTCTTTTGCTTTTACAGAATAGAGTGAAAGAGTAATAGCGATCAGCGCAATAGCAATTGAGAGCACATAGCTTTTGACAGTGAAAACTACGATAGACATCAGGAGAGTAAATAGCAGTTTTGCACGGATATCAAAACGATAATAAAAGGAAGAGCCATAGATATAGTTATTGACGTTCATATCTTTCCTCCTTCTATTCTGTAGCACTTCCCTTTGAATAGAGATGCAAAGTACTCATCATGAGTTATTATCAAGAGACCTGTACCACTCTCAAGATATGCATTAACAGCCTTCAATGAGTCACTGTAAGAAAGTGCACTATCAAGTTCATCAAAGATAGCGAAAGGACGCTTCAGAAGATAGAAAACAGCTGCTTGCACTAATTTAGCACTGCCATATGGAATTTCTGAAATATACCAATCAGGAGATAGTGAGAAGAGCTCTAATGCTCTCTCTATATCTTCTTTTTTCGCATCAGTAGATTCCAGTTCTTCCTTTACTGTTGGCAGAAAAAGCTGCTCAAATGGATTCTGCATCAGATACGCAACTTCCCTCCGTCTCTCTTTTATTGCTACCAGCTTGTCATCTATCTTAACAGTTCCTCTCTCTTCTTTCAGAAGACCACAAAGAACTTTGGAAAGTGTGCTTTTTCCTGATCCATTCTCTCCGAGCAGCAATGTGCATTTGCCACCTTCTATGCTGAAAGAGGAAACATCAAGAGAAAAAGGATTCTCTTCTTTCAAAGACCTATGAGGACGAGAAAGAGCTATATCCTTTACTGAGAGAGTCTTGCCATTTGGCTTCTCTACAAGAGAAACACTGACAGTCTCTCTCTCATAAGGCGCTGCTTTGCCATCTTTTATAGTTATTACTCTGTCATATAGTCCTTCATATGTTGGGAGAAAATGAGAGCCCAGAATCAACACAGAGCGGCCCCGCTCTTTGATGAGCTTAGCTATCTTAGCTCTCCAGAATGGAGAAAGCTCATCAAATGACTCATCAAGAATATATAGCTCTGGATCTATTAAGAAGAGAATAGCTATCATCAGCCTCTTCTTTTCTCCTCCTGAGAGCTCTGCTGTTGATACTTCTTTATACCTTGTCAAATCAAATTCAGTTAGCGCCCACTCTGCTTTCTCTTTTATGACGCTCTCTTCGTATCCAAGGTTCTCAAGCGGGAATGAGAGTTCTTCATAAAGAGTTGAGAATAGAATCATCTCATCGCTATTCTGATTAACACGCGATGTGTATCTGATACGCTCTGGAGTATCGAGAGAGAGGATATCAACACCATTAATGATTACAGTGCCGCTTAATATGCCACCAGTGTATTTAGGTGCGCTGCCAGTGAGTATGCGTGAGAGCGTAGTCTTGCCGCTGCCTGGTGTAGAAATCAGCAGCACACGTTCACCTTCCTCTATATTAAGTGAAAATGAGGAGAAGAGGGCAACCCCTCCCTCCTCATACTTAAATGAGAGGTCGTTTATATCAACCATTCTTTTTCCTTGGGAAAGCTGGAAGCTTTTCAAACTCTTCTCTTACCCTATTCTCAACAACAGTGTGAAGGTTCTGAATTTCTTCCTGAGTCATATCTGCAGTATCAAGCGGAGGAAGAATCTTCACATAAATAGGAACAAGACCTAAGTAATGAGCATCTTCAAAAGCCTGTCTTGTGTTCTTGATTACAACTGGGACGACTTTAGCTTTAGCTCTAGTTGCCATCTTAAAAGAACCAGCTTTGAACTCAGCAACCTGACCGCACTTGTTTCTGGTACCTTCTGGGAAGATTACCATAGGAATACCCTTCTCAATATTCAGAGTTCCCTTGTGGATAGCCTCAATAGCGCTCTTAGGGCTTGATCTATCAATCAAAGGACAATGCAGAAGCCAAAGAAGGCCATGAATCAAAGGTACTTTATTCATCTCTTTCTTTGAGATCATTCCAGGCCATCTGCCTGTTGCATATATAGCAGGGATATCCATAACAGAGTTATGGTTAGGGAAGAAGCAATACTTCTCACCACGAGGAGGCAGATTCTCTTTGCCCTCTATTTTGATATATGCACCCATGAAGTAGATGATCCATCTATCAAGGATAGTAAGGATTGCATGAGGCACAACCTCGCCAAGCTTATATAAATGCAAGAGACGGAAGATTGCACCGAATATGATTGAGATCAAAGTGATCACTGTCATTACAGGTATGATGATTATGATTCCGATTAAGAATCTGAAGAACTTGATAACCTTTTTCATTTGTCATCCTTTAATTGAATAAAGCTTATAATATAGGCCATGCTTCTCAAGCAGCTCGCTGTGAGTTCCTGATTCGACAATTCTGCCCTTTTCCATTACATAGATGATATCACTATCGATGATTGTTGAAAGCCTATGAGCAATGACTATGCATGTTCTGCCTACAGCAAGCTTATTGAGCGCCTCCTGTATGAAGAGCTCAGACTCTGTATCAAGGCTGCTTGTTGCTTCATCGAAAATCAATATCTTAGGATTCTTCAAGAAGACTCTGGCAATCGACAATCGCTGTTTCTGTCCTCCTGATAGTCTTGTGCCCCGCTCTCCGACCTCTGTATCGAGCCCATCTGGAAGAGAAGCAACAAAATCTGCAAGGCGTGCAGACTCAAGCGCACCCCAGAGCTCCTCATCTGTTGCACTGCTCTTGCCGTATCTTAGATTCTCTCTGATTGATGCATCGAATAAGAATACATTCTGCTGTACAAATCCAATCGCTTCATGAAGTGATTTCTGAGTCACATCGTCGATATCTACTCCATCAATCGTAATAGAGCCACCATTCTTTTCATAGAATCGGGCAAGAAGCTGTACAGCTGTGCTCTTTCCAGCACCTGACTCACCAACAATAGCGACTCGCTTTCCGCCAGGAATTGATAGAGACATATCATTTATGACTATAGTCTCACCATTTGATTCATATGAGAAAGACACATCCTTATATTCAATATCGCCATTAGTGACTTTAAGAGGCTTTGCATTCTCTTTATCTTTGATTTCAGGCTCAATATCCATGACTTCAGTAAAGCGCTCAAATGATGCAGCGCCTTGAGTGAATTGCTCTGTGAATGAAATCAATCTATCTATTGGAGGAAGCACTACAGATACATAAAGGATGAATGTAACAAGGTCTGAATATGAGACTTCATCATAAGCAATAAGCACAATGCCACCTACAATAGTCATGAAATAGTAGAACTCTCTCATGAAATCTATGCCAGCATGGTAGCGTGCCATCTCTTTGTACATCATCTCGCGGCTTTGCTTTAAGTCTGTATTGGTTGTAGAGAATTTCTTTTTCTGAAACTCTTCCTGGCTATAGCTCTTGACTTCTCTGATTCCTTGTATAGAGTTCTCAGCAGCAACATTGACATCTGCAATATGTGCCCTGATAGCTCTATTAGTACGCTTTAGACGCTTATTGAAATATATTCCATAAATAAGCATTGCAGGCAGTGGTATTATTGAGATTAAAGATAGCTTATATGAGAAAGAGAACATCAAGCAGTATGCGCCGATTAGTGTCGAGGCTGATATCAATACATCTTCAGGACCATGATGAGCAAACTCTGCGACATTGAAAAGGTCGTTTGAGATTCTGCTCATGATTGTTCCTGTCTTGGTCTTATCAAAATATGAGAAAGACAGTGTCTGCAAATGGTCAAACAGATCCTGACGCATATCATTCTCAATCCATACGCCAAGATAATGTCCCCACTTTATTCTGATAAAAGAAAAAAGAGATTGAAGTGCATAAATTACAAACATCAAGAGTGCACATAAGCCAATTACACCATATGCTTTCTCCGGTAGTGATACATTCAGAATATGACGCACAACGGCTGGCGCTGCGATTGAGAGCATAGAAGATAAAAGCGCAACAGCCATATCAAGTGCAAACCACCACTTGTAGTCCTTGTAATATGAAACAAATCTCCTAAATAGCGACATATTATCCTCTCTTGAAGAAGCTCTTGATTCTGCTCCAGATACTCTCTTTCTTTGGCGCTTCAGCACTCTCTTCTGTGCTTGGAGTCTTCTTTTCTGAAACTATGTCTTCTCCGCCATAGTGCTTCTTGTAATAAGCCATTCTATCTTCAAGAGACATAGAAGATAAGCGCTCAAAATGCTGTTCTTCCCTCTTATCAACAATAGGTCTGACATCGTCTTTAGAACGTTTCTTCTTACCCTTTTTCTTAGTCGCTTTAGCTGGCTTCTCTTTGCCTCTTCTTGCAGCTATAGGCTTCTTGATGCTGCGTCTCTTTCTGTAAGAAGCAGATTTATCTTCAACAGCCTCAAGCCCTACTTCATCTGCCCAGAGCACAGGAATCTTCATCTGGATATAATCCTCTATAGCCTCTAAGCCATAGATATATTCCTCACAGGCAAGTGTAATAGCTTTACCGCTCTTACCTGCTCTAGCAGTTCTTCCGATTCTATGTACATAGTTCTCAAAGTCTTCTGGGATATCATAATTGACAACAAGCTCAAGGTCATCAATCTGAAGGCCACGTGCAGCAACGTCAGTTGCAACTAGGATAGGAAGCTTTCCTTCTTTCATTCTATCGATAGTCTTAAGACGTTTAGCCTGTGGCATATCGCCCATAAGATATTCAGCCTTATATCCATTCATATTGAGACGCTCTGAAACTTCAACAGCTTTATCTTTTGTATTTGTGAAGATAAGACATGACTCGGGTTTGATCTTCTTCAGTATTGAGAGCAGTGTTGGAAACTTTTCGCTCTTTGTCACATGGAAAAGCTCCTGTGTAATATTCTTGACTGTTATCTCTTCTGGCTGCACTTCAATCTCTTCAGGGCTATTCATATATTGCCAAGCAAGGTTTCTTACTTTAGTTGAAAGAGTTGCAGACAAAAGCATTGTCTGACGCTCTTTTGCGCCTCTCATAGAGCCAAACATCTTCTGGATATCTGGATAGAAGCCCATATCAAACATACGATCAGCTTCATCGAGGACTACAGTATCAAATGTGCGGAAATCTATCTTATGAGACCTTGCAAAATCCAAAAGGCGCCCAGGAGTTCCTACATAAAGATTAAGGCCCTCCTCAATCTCATTCTCCTGCTCTTTGTAACCAACGCCGCCATAGAATACTCCGACTTTATATAGAGGAATACCAGAAGAGAGCAGCTTAGCATCCTCTTCAATCTGTACAGCTAGTTCTCTAGTTGGAGCTACAATCAGCGCAGTTCCATTTGAGCCATTCTTAATGTATTTCTCGAATATTGTCAGAAGAAAGACAGCAGTCTTTCCAGAACCTGTCTTTGATTGCACCATTACATCTTTGCCTTGCAAAGAAACAGGAAGAACCTTCTCCTGTACCATTGTGCAATCAGCAAAACCAGCTTTCTCAACACCAGCTAGAACCTCTTTAGAGAGAGGTAATTCTGTAAATTTCATGATTTATATATACCTTTAAGCTTAAATTTACTGTTAACTATGCATACCTTAAAGAATAGTAGAGACTTTGTCTATTATATGGAACGCGCAAACAATCAGGAATGCAATCATGATTGAAGGCTGTCCTCACATAGTTAAGAATAATGGCCAGAACAAGGAGGATCTCAAAACTTTTCTTAGTGCACCTTAATTTATTTTCTTCCAGCAACGTTCTTTTAGAAAGCTGGTTATTATCCCTTCATCTTCCCCTTCATAATATGAAACAAGGAGACGTTTGAAAGCAGAAACTTCTTTCTCTGGTATTACCAGGAAACCGCCTCCATGAGCTATCAGATAGTGATTGGCAAAGATAACAGCAGCTCTTTTATTGCCATCTAGAAACACCTGAGTTTTCATTGTATATAAGCAAAGTTTTATTGCAATGTTAATAGGTTCGTCTTTCTGCTCAACTATTTCCCTGATTTGTTCTTTCACTTCCCATTCTAGTGGTATCGGAGGTACATATGATGAACCACCAATTGTTACAGGCAATCCTCTAATTCTTCCTCCTTCTGCAAAGAAACCTTCATTGACTAATCTTGCAATATGGCTAAGAAGAAAATAATCTGAAGCAGAGGCGACAACATCCTCATCTAATATGAACTCCCATGCATGTTTTATATTCAGAATCTTTTGCACATCACGAGCTGTCATATCAGAAACAATTCCATTATCGATAATCTCTTCTGTTTGAGGAAAAGAAGTTGCAACACCTTCCAAAATTGCCTGGTCATAAATATTGACCTTCATATTCGCTCGAGCAAAAGCTATATTCTCAATGACATAAGGAGAAATGCTCTTGTCGCTATAGCCTTCTTCTGCAAGCTGTTTCTCTATTTTTCTGAGACTTTTTCGGATTTCTCGTATTTCTTTAGCATTCTTAAGCAATATGTTATAGAGATCATCGCTATATTTCCCTATATATGTTGAAAGCAACTTGCCAGCAACACGCTTTCTAACATAAAGGTATCTCTCGTCTCCTCGTGTTTTTATCTCAGGAGTTCCATCATACGGCATCAGATCTAACCTTGCCTGCAAATCAGCACGAGTCCTAAGCAATTCTTCTATCTTATAGTATTGAGCTGCCATCTCTCTCTTCCTTGGGGAACTTTTATTGCAATAATTATATACAAAAGTTCCCCAATTTCAAAGAAATTAATTAGCCCCTATTTCATAAAAAGTGCTTTCTTGCACCGTGTTGTTGAATTCTTAAATTAGCAATATACTGGAATCACACAATTCGAATGGG
>CAKQJZ010000075.1 GCA_934247875.1 uncultured Spirochaetales bacterium | reverse complement strand
CTGTCTTTGAAGAATCTGTTATAAGAGCGGTATATCCTATCTGTTATATCCTGGACAGCCTGGCTTCCTACCATCTGACAGAAGCTGTGCTCTTCGCTGTTTCTCATATCTTTGAGGATCTTCTGAAGGTCATTCTTCTTCATAAGCTTCCCTTCTTTCTTATACTCATCCTGAATGATAGTTATGGCAGTATTGTATATGATGCCTCCGACATTGATCATATCGTTAAGGTATTTGCAATCTTCATCATTATAAAGCTTGACAGTTAGAGTCTTCATGCGTTCTTCTGGTCCTCAATACATAACGTATCAGCAGTGTTTCTAAGATAGATACTTAAAGATTATCAATAACAGATTATTGCCTTTTCTCCATACTTTAATTTTAACACATATAATAATAATTTAAGTCCAACGGAATCATCTCAGACACGGTAAATAAAATAATAAGACATGAAGCCTCTCATACAACGGCTTGAGCTCGTGGGCTTTCTCGGCTAGATATCGTAAACGAAATGAGGCCACAGGGATTCAAGCTGTGGCCTTTATTAATACTATATTGATAGGATATATCGAGCTGTTGGCAGATCTGTTGCAAGCACATTCAGAAGCCCAGTCTTCAAGAGTCCTGATATGCTTCCAACTTTAGAGTAGCCACTGGCTATTGCAATCCTCTTCTTAGTACTCTTTATCTCATCAAGCGTCATAGAGCATGGCCCAAGCGTCATAGGCTTTATGATTGCACCAGTCTCATCAAAGTAATAGTTCAGATAGTCACCAGATATCTCTTCTTTGATATTCTTTAGCTCATCTTCACTGAAGAATGCATTTTTGAGCTTAGGGTTTCTTGGGAATGTTACACCAACACCACCTATTACAAAATCGAGATTTTCATAGTAGCTGGCTCTGATTGCTTTGATATCTTTATGAGCCTGATAAGCATTGATCAATTCCTTATATTGCTTATCAAGCGTTACGCCCCAGTTATGTGCATAGACAGCACAGAATTCTTCTGGATCATAGTAGCTTGAGTTTGATTCCTGGATATCATAGTTAAGCGCTGGGAGAACCTTCCATTTGGTTCGCTTCTCAACTACTTTAAGCTTTGTCTTTCCTACTTCTAAAACAAACCTTCCCATTCCAATTGCATAGCGCAAATTGGTATTTGGAAAAGTCTCCAGAAGATAGCGGACCAAAGAGTCAGCAATAAAATCATGAGAAGTCTGCTCATTAGTTGCCCCTGGAACTAGAATCAGCTCCTCTAAACCATATAAATCATAAAAAAGCTTACTGAGCTTTTCTTGCTCCTCAGGCTGTACAGCAGGAGGATTGAGCACTATCTCTACCAGGCCTCTCTCTTTTGCAAGATTGAGGTATTTGCCTATCTGAACATGTGAAACGCCTAATGTTTTGGCTATCTCACTCTTTGTTTTGCCTTTCTCATAATAATTCACAGCAACTTCATATAGTCTTTCATTAGTTATCATAGGTTATCCATTGATGAGCATCTTACTTGATATTTCAATTTTCTCTTAACAATCGATAAAACACAAGGTTTCATTGAGTGAATTACTCGGCAATTGAATAGCCGAGGATTCCCGCTTAATATCCTAAAACACATACAACTCAGTTTTCATATAACCTTTCAAGAGAACACCCAAGCGCTTTGGAAAGCCGATAAACAGTCTCAAAACTTGCTTTGTTAATATCGATATTGCGCTGTTCATACATTTGAATTGAACGAATATTCACATTTGCTATTCTAGCAAGCTCAGCCTGATTTAACCCTGCACTCTTGCGAATGCGTTTCAAATTGGTATCATGAAAAAAATCTCTGATTCTTTTATCTGCAATATCCAGAAACTTTCCAATATCAGCCTCATGCAAAGGATAGTACATTGTTTTTAAATCTTCGAATGAGAATACTTTGAAGATTTCGTCAAATGTCCTGTTGGAATACCATTGATAATAAGCTATAGCCCAGCCTACCCAATACTCAGCACTTCTCTCATTTCTAAACTCAGGCTCAACATCCAGGTATTTGTTTGTTATTTCATGACAGACATCTATCACTAACTCTATCCCGCTACGTCCCTGTATTATTGATAAATCTCCTTTTTCAATACGCTTCGAATATGAACTCACAAGAAACATTGATACAAAATCACTTGAAGGCAATTCAAAGATATTAATTGCATAGTCAAACGCATCCCCCAGCAAAGACTGCGTTTTATTTAGATATATTTCTTGGTATGCGTAAATCATTATTGTCAACCTTTTCTCTTATGATATCTCTGATAAACAAATCATTATTATCCTCTGTTGCAACCTCCATATACTGATGATTGGCATTTGAAAGTCTTTCCTTATACTTCGCTGAATAAATCTCTTTTTCAGCAAATGAAAATCCTTCATATTGCAACAGCGAAAAAGCATATTTGGACTTAATAACAACCTGTTCTCCTAATTCTCCTAACCTCATTGCCTTTGATAGCTGTCTGACAGAAATACTATTATTGATAAATGCCTCTGCAAAATCAAAATATGAATCATCTGCCCTATAGCCGATGATAATATCATACGCATTGACATTTACTCCGAAGTTCTCAATAAGAAAATACTTAGCTCTATTAGCTATAGGAGTCTTAATCGAAAAAATGCGATTTTCCAACAAAACTGCAATCCAATTCAAAATTGTGTATCGGCTACTATTGAGATTAAGAATATTGCAGTATTCAACATCGATTGAATACTTGTTTGAATATCCATTCGAAGAATCGATAGTTGCCCATTCTTTTGCAAGCTCCTCATACTCGGTACAATAGAATCCAAAGCCGAAATCATTGTTTTTACGCTCCAATCCCCAAGTTGGCTTTTCTATTATATTCCTTGATCCATGATAGATAATCTTCATATTACTCATATCAGTATAATATCATCACAATGATACTTTTTCAATTAATAAGGTATTAATTCACTTTTTAAAGCTAATAATATCATTTTAATGATATTATTATACAGATTTAACAGTAATAGACATAGCCTCAAGAGATAGGCATCAGCTTCTTCTTTTCAATATTATAAGCAGTTATTAACATTGTTGATGTGATTATCCATGAAACTGGGTATACACACATTAAAACTGCAAAGTCTTTGAAGATAGGGAATATAACAAATACCCAGAATAGACGCACGAAGCAGGTACCAACTATGCAAAGAATTGCTGGAAGCAATGATTTGCCCATTGCGCGAAGCATTGATGAAGTAATCTCATATAGCGGTATGATTGCATGTGGAAGCAGTCCGAATCTGAACTTGATCACAGCATATTCCATTACTGGAACATCTTTTGTGAATATCGATAGCAGAGGATACCTGAATAAATAAACAATGAGATCAAATGAAAGCATAGCACAAATGCAGATCAGCAATGCACTATGATAGACCTTCTTAGTTCTCTCATAGTTTCCAACTGCGTAGTTCTGGCTTGCAAATGTCAATGCACTGATTGTGAATGATGTACATACGTAATATGACATTGTTTCAAAGTTGGCAGAAGCAGCGTTTCCTGCCATTGCAATGGAACCTAAGCTGTTGACTCCTGATTGGATGCATACGTTTGATAATGAAAACACTATTCCCTGTATACCAGCTGGTAGACCAATTGAGACAATTCTCTTCAATGCACTTCTTGAGAATTCAATGTGCTTTATATCAAATCCAATTGGACCTTTTTCCTTCATAAGGAAACCAAGTACCAATATAGAGCTGAGTGCTTCAGAGACAACAGTTGCAATTGCGACGCCCTTTACGCCTAGGTCCATAACTGCGACAAAGAACAGATTCAATATAACATTGATAACGCCTGAAGCTGAGAGCGCTATCAAAGGGCGCTTTGTGTCTCCAATGGAACGCAATATAGCAGAGCCAAAGTTATAAAGCATCAAGAATGGCATACCAACAAAATATATGCGCATATATACAGTTGAATGATCTATTACATCTTCAGGCGAGCCCATAAGGAGAAGAAGTGGACGTGAGAGAAAATAGCCTACTGCAATCAAAATGATTCCACTGATTAATGCAAAAGCAAGTGCTGTAGATACTGCTTTCCTGGATTGTTCTTCTTCTCCACGCGCAACAAGCGAAGATATGATTACATTGGCTCCAGTTGCACACCCAACAAACAAGTTGATGATTAGATTAATAAGCGCACCAGTAGAACCAACTGCTGCGAGTGCTGTAGAACCCGCAAAACGCCCCGCAACGGCAACATCTGCAGAGTTGAAGAGCTGCTGAAGAATACTACTAGCCGCAATTGGAAGTGCAAAAATTATGATCTTGTTCCAAAGTGGGCCATTTAGCATATCTATGCTATTCTTGTTTTTGGAAATTGCATTCATCTGATTAACAGGCAGAACTGAACTATTCCACCCTACTCCTTATCCTTAGGATAAAACAAATTCAGAAATTATTCCTACAACCTTCATAACAATTCAGCCATATATAGCGGCAGATGTATGATGCCATCTTTTATCAGCAGGTCCTTGGTATAAAGAATATAGGAATTGCCTACAACAGATGAAAAATGCCTTCGGAATTTATCCAAAGAGGCGTGGTGACGATAATCTCCAGATTTTACTTCAACTGGAGCTATTTTCTTTTCTTCTGTAATAAGGAAATCAATCTCAATGTTATTATCCCTATTGTAGTTATCTGATCTTGAATAGAAATACAAACGCGGTCTTTTATGCCTTAGCATTTGAGCAACAACATTCTCAACCAGCATTCCTTCATTAATATTCAGCTTATCGAAAAGGATTGCTCGATATAGCTCATTATCTACGAACTTCTTATCTTGGAAAGTGAGTGAAACAAGAAGACCTGTATCTGCAAGATAACATTTCTGTGTTGCATTATCAGCACTTAATGCAAGCCCAACATGAGGATCTGTAGAGTTAAAGCAAGCATTGACAATCATAGCCTCATTCAACCAGACAAAGGAATCTTCATATGAACGGAATCGCGCATTTTTACCAAGAGATGAAAGCTTATATTTCTTTTCTTTCTTGGAAAGTTGCCCTGGAATTCCATCGAATAAAGCAAAAACCTTATCTTCATACCCTGCCGCAAATTTTGCTACATCTTCACGATATAATCTTAATATTCTTCGCTTTGCAATATCAGAGGCTTCAAAGTCCTTTCCGTTTATATAAGCGATAACAGATTGAGGCATTCCTCCTACAAGAATATATTGACGGAAATCGTTCATTATCTTTCTATGCAAGGCAGCACCCAGAGGCTTCTTTGTCTCAAAGCAATGTCTTATAAGAGGATATGTTGCATCATCTCCCAATGACCAAAGAAACTCTTCAAAATCAAGAGGAAACATCTCAATATGATCTTCTTCTGAAGGTATTATGATATCTTGTACGTTCTTTTTTAAGCGGATTAATGATCCTGTTTCCAAATAATCAAATCTTCCATCAGCTACGAGGTATTTAATCAGCTGCCGAGCCCTTGGAAATTGCTGTACCTCATCGAATATAACCAAAGACTCTCGTTTAAATAATGACGTAGAATAAAATGCTGACAATTTTGCAAAGAATAAATCAAGATCAGAACTATCACTCTCAAATATATCTAGAACATCTTTTGGCGCCTGTCCAAAATCAATCATTATATAGCTCTTGTATTCTCTCTTTGCAAACTCTTCTGCGATAAAGCTTTTGCCTACACGACGAGCACCATCAATCATCAGCGCACTGGTGCCTTTGCTTTTCTCCTTCCAGATAACAAGATCATTATATATCTTTCTTTTTAGCATATCTTAATTATTATCCTTTTTGCTTTTTCATATAATATCACGAAAAAGCAAGTTAGTTATCTTACTATTTGCACGAAAAAGCAAGTTAAGTGCCATAAATTAGTACAGTACACAAAATTGCTTTGATTATACTTATAAATAATATTGATATGTATAGCATTTTTTCTTTTAACTTATCAATTTTTTTGATAAGCTTAAAGATAACAAGGAGAGTATCAAATGAGAAGTCCAGTAATAGAAAGGCCATTGTATCTAGAGAAACTGAAGAGATATACAGGAAGTGACATCATTAAAGTCATCACAGGTGTGAGACGCGCTGGAAAGTCTTCGCTGCTTCTCATCTACAAAGCATGGCTGGAAGAGCAATATGGAAAAGACAGTGTTATATATCTAAGTCTTGATAGTCCTGACTTCATACTTGACAAGAGTCTTAGTGCAATGAATGATGCAATAAAATCAAAACTGACAAAATCAACTCGTTTTATGCTTCTAGATGAAGTGCAGCTAATAAAAGACTGGGAAAATGCTGTAAATGCTTATTATAGTACTGGTGAGTATGAAATCACTATTACAGGTTCAAATGCAAAAATGCTATCAAGCGAGCTTGCGACACTTCTCACCGGAAGATATACAGAAATCGAGATATTTCCCCTATCGTTTAGCGAATACTACAATTACAAAACCTCTCAAGGACATCCAAAAGACAAACTCTTCGAAGATTATCTACTATATGGAGGATTTCCTATTACTGCGCTACTTGAGGAACCTATGCAAAAGGCAGACATGCTGAAATCCATTCTAGATAGCATACTCTTCAATGACGTCAGACCAAAGATTGGCGGGGATGCAAACAATGAAACACTTTCAAGGCTCGTAGCATTCATCAATGATGCTGTAGGCTTCCCAGTCTCAAGAAACAACCTGACACACAGAATCAAATCCGCAGGATACAAAATGTACCCAGACCTCATAAGCAAGTACATGGACGCTCTAAATTCATCTTTTCTTTATTATGAAGCACAATTCCACACAATAAAAGGTGGCGAGAGATTTGGTCAGACAGATAAGTACTATCCTGTTGATACAGGGCTGATTTATCTGACTAAAGGCAATATGAGTGATAACTATGGCTCTCTTCTTGAGAATGCAATATTCTTAGAGCTTAAAAGAAGAGGAATGAAAGTAAGCGTTGGAAGAAATAACGACAAGTCTGAAGTGGATTTCATAGCAGTAAAAGGTGCTGAGAAGATATATATACAGGTCTCTGCAACACTGATGGACGAAAACACTAGAAAGAGAGAGTTCCAAGCCCTGGAACGTATCGATGACAACTTTCCAAAGCTCATTCTATCTATGGACAAGCATGATTATTCTCGAGATGGTATAAAGAACATCTACATTCCAGATTTTCTTCTAAGGGGATGGTTAAACATATAAACGATTTATCCATATCTTTATCCAAACCTGTTTGACGTACTCCAACGGCTAAAGCCTGTTGGATTCTGGCCCTGCAAGCGATAAACGCACCAATAATGATGTCTTACTTCATCTCAGACCACTGAGGCCCGCCCAGCCTCAGCCTTTATAGCAGCCGCCTAAACTGCTGATAAATCCTTGAGATTCCTCAATCCTTCGTTCTTCAGATTTATTATTCTGACAGCTCCTTTAACCATTTAAGTATACTTGAATACCAAATAGTTCTCTTCCTGTGATTAGATGAATATCACTACGCTCTTTTGCTATTTGTTTAATGTCTTCAGCGAATCCTGATTTTGATAGTAAGAAAAAGTCTGCATGTTCTTCTCCCACAAGAAGCAGCTTTCTCATTTCCAACATATTCAATACATCTCTATGAACCTCATTTTTCTGCCATTTGCACTCACCAACTATCCAGCCTTTATCACTTTTTCCAAAAAGATCTATCTCTTCATTTCGTTTCTTTATTGGATTTGGAAAATTAATAGAGCCAAGAGAGGAAATAAGAAGATCAGAATTAAAAATGACATATTCCCTAAATGAGAATTCAATCCTCTTTGATATAAAGAGATCTAAAGAAGCAATTGCATTATTGAATGCTGCCTCGCCTCTTCCTCTTTCAATAAGCGAATGATAAGGATAAACAAATTGATAATAAAAGGCAAAGTAGCCATCGATAATCTCCCAGCCACGCCCTATTCCATGCCCTTCTATCTTTTCTCTCCTTGAGACAATGTCTTGAGAAGAAAGAGAAGAGAGAGCGATACTGACATTGGCCTCGCTAATACCAGTTTTGCTGCTTATTTTATTGACTTCACATGTTCCATGAGCAATCTCATTGAGTATCGATTCATATGTTCCAGGTTTTCTGTAGATGCCACTCATGAACAGCTCAGCTTCAGTAAATAAACTGCTCCCTGGCTTAAAGAACTCATTATTAATTGCCTCTATAGCATTTTCATGTCTTTTAATGAAACTTAGATAATATGGGATACCACCTGTGACAATATGAGCAATTGCCAAATCCTGGACATTCCAGCCAGATAGCATTTTTGCTGTTTCATATGCCTTAAAAGGAAATAGTTTTATCTGCTCTGTTCTTCTTCCGTATAAAGGACTTTCCCGCCCCAAGATATTATCTTCTATGAACCTGCGAGATGAACCAGAAAGAATCAGAACAAGTTTTGTTTTTTTGAATACAACATCTACATAATGCTGCAATAGACCTACCATCTCAGAACAAGATTCACATAGGTATGAGATTTCATCTATAGCTAGATAGATTCTTTCTTTCTCAGCCATTTTGGCAATATCATCAAAAATTGAAATAAAATCACGATAAACTAGATTTTCTGTACCATATAATCCATATGATACAGCGCGGGAAAATAAATTAACCTGAGTAATTTCAGTTCCACCGTCAATCGCTTCAAAATAGATTCCTTTCTTATTTTCTCTAAAAGCGTCAATCAAGAAAGACTTTCCGACTCTTCGTCTGCCATAAATGACAACGAACTCAAACTTATCGCTGTTCCAAACTTTTTCAAGCCTTGCTAATTCTTCATGTCTCCCAATAAACAACTCACTCATATCAATAAAGTATTATTTAAATTATATTTTGTAAAGTTATACTTTATTAAATTACGATTTAATATATAACAAATAAAACTGGCAACATTCTTTTGAGAGAGGAATTCATTATTCGTCTAATTCTTTTTTCACAAGATCACATCCTGAAATTTCAATATAATCATCACAAAAAAAGTCAAAACCATTAATAGAGACAAACCCTATCTTATCAATTGCAAGTTCTGGAATACTCCTGATCTTCTCTTCTTCTTTTTTTGCTAGTGCAAGTGTTATCTTGTTTTTTAAAAACTTAACTTCAAAAACTGTATATGAATTTTGTTTTTTGAGAACACAATCAAACTCACCGTTTTCACATGCATGTCGGTCATCATACCAATAAGAGCCAACAGCCTCTATCTTAGGGTCTTCATTTCCTGTTCTTACAGCACGAGAGAAATACTCTTTGACAAGATTTTCAAAGCGATGTGAGATAAATTCATCAAGCCTTGGTTCTATTAATTGAGAATAGAAAACTTCAGGACCTGAGAATAAGAGCCTGCTCTGATTCTTATAGATATATTCATAGTAGAAACGAACAAGGTTATTTGATATCTCATAAAACTTATATTTCTTATTTCCTTCCTTATTTATCGGAAATAAAGCATTTATCACTCCTACTTCCTGAAGGGTTTCAAGAGTTTTCAGAAGCAATGCTGGATTAAGGTTTCCAAGCTTGTCAGAGATTTCTGTGAATCGTTTCTTTCCATTGCCAAGAACAGAGAGAACTCCTTTTAGATTGTACAAATTCTTGAATTCAAGAAGCAAATCATTCTCTATATAAGATTTGAGATACGCATTTTTATCTAGAAGCAAAGTAATTATATTCTCACGTAAACTCTTTGTAACATCAATGACTTCCAATACGTTTGGACTTCCTCCAAACACTGAATACAGCTTAACTTTTTCTGTTATGTCTGATGTCTGAAAGAACTTAAAGGAATCATAATAATCCATTTCTTCTAAATGCAATATCAAGGAGAACCTGTCATAAAGTGGATTATCGCCATCTAAAAGCTCTAACATCATGGAGATAAAGGAACCAGATATAATGAGTTTAACATTATCACTTAGTCCCGAATCGATTGCTCTTTGAAAGGCCGAATCCAAATTAAACTCTGTTGTGCCCTTCTTGAAATATTGGTACTCATCAATTACTAAAAGCACTTTTTGATTCTTGCCATTTAAATAGGAAATTATTGAATCTATGGAAGAAAAGGAATAGTCTCCACTCTCACCAAAAGAAGAGAGCACAAGTTCAGAAAGAGAATCTAGATTCAGCTTAAAAGGTGCAACAATAGATAAATAGTTGATCACAACTCCATCGAAGTGCTCTGCTGCTTTCTGAACTAATGTAGATTTTCCAACTCTTCGCTTTCCATATATGAGAGCTGCTCTTTTGCGAGGATCACAAAAGAAATCATTTATCTTTTCAATTTCGTTTTTTCTTCCTACAAACATGAAATAATCTGTCGAGTAGACAATCTCGACACTCCTTTCAAAATTTTTTTTGTAGTGAAAGGCTTGCCTATTGCCCCTCACAG
>CAKQJZ010000074.1 GCA_934247875.1 uncultured Spirochaetales bacterium | reverse complement strand
TCAACAGCAGAATCCCATGATTAATCCACTATTGATGACTTCTTTTTATGTCTTAAGTTCTTAACTTAATGACATTGGCGTAAATGTGCCTCTGATTTTTCCTAGCAATCTCATAAGCGGATCAAAAATATGCTCTCTCTTAAAGCCTTCTAATGCTGCAAATAGCATAAAGAGAGTCATAAGAGTGTTCCATGATATATTAGTCACTCTTTCTAGTGTAAAAGGTGCAAGCGGAAGTGAGATAAGTGCCAGAACGAGTGAGATAGAAAACATCTTCTCACGCTTTAAAAAGTCAATTATTCTCTTCATCTGTTACTTCTTCGCCATTGGAGTTGAATGCGTAAACGGCTGTATTCTTTACAGCTTCTTCAATGAATGAGCCCATATTAAGCTCTTCATAGTGCTTAGTCACAACTTCTTTTATAGGTCTTGTAAGCGGATGCTTAGGTGAGAATACAACGCAGCAATCTTCATATGGAAGAATCGATGTCTCATAGCTTCCAATCTCTTTAGCTTTGTCTATGATCTCTTCTTTATCCATTCCAACAAGAGGACGCAGAACTAAGAGGCGAGTCATAGAGTCTGTGAAAGTCATAGCGTCCAGTGTCTGAGACGCAACTTGAGAGAGTGCTTCGCCTGTTACGATTGCGACTGCTTTTCGCTCTTTGGCAATGCACTCTGCTGTATTCATCATAGAAGCTCTGAACATCAGAGTTGCTTCATCTTCAAAGCCATTATCTCTTATATGCTCCTGTCCTTTAGTAAATGGGACTACATATAAGTGTGTGCCTTGCAGGTATGGTGCGATGATTGATGCAAGCTTTTTGACTTTCTCTAGTGCAAGCTCTGATGTGTATGGATATGCATGGAAGTATATGCAATCAAGCTTCATGCCACGCTTAGCCATAGAGACAGCTGCAACAGGGCTATCTATGCCGCCAGATAGAAGCAGTACGCCGCGCCCAGCAGTTCCTACAGGAAGTCCACCTGGTCCTTTCTTGCTATCTGTATAGAGATAGACTTCATGTCTTATCTCACATGTGAGGACATAATCTGGATGAGTCAGATTTACATCTAAGTCTGGGTAGTACTCTGATACTACTTCTGCAAGTATGCATGCCATCTCAATGCTGCGCTTTGGAAACTCTTTATCTTCTCTTCTGATTTCGACTTTGAAGCTGCCTTTCTCTCCAAAAGGATTCAGCTTCATTATCTCATGAGCTTTCTTGACTATCTCCTCAACTGTCTTATTGGCAATATATGCACGTGCATAGCCTGTTACGCCAAAGGATGTAGAGAGTGCTTTCTCAATCCTTTCATCAGGACATTCGTTATCTGTAAAGAGATAGATTCTGCCTTTCTGCTTTTCAACGTGTGATGAGTAAGGTCTCAGCTTATCTTTGATATTTGATCTGAGCTTCTTCTCAAAAATAGATCGGTTGCCACCCTTAAGTGAGATTTCACCTTCTTTAACGAGATATAGTTTCTTAGACATTGTTCTTGACTTCCTCAATTGCTTTTAAAAGCGCTTTAGTATCTTCTAGAGTGCTATCCTTTGAGAATGAGACTCTGACTGCGCGTCTTGCATCTTCTGCTTTGACGCCCATAGCTTGCAGTATTCCTTCGCTCTTGCCCTTTGCGTTGTTAGAGCATGCAGAGCCAGATGAGACGCAGAATCCTTTATCTGCCATTACTCTTGTAAATACTTCAGATGGCAGATTCTGAGAAAAAGAAAGTATATATGGTGTTGTATTGACACTTGGAGATATTACTTTGTATCCAAGTTCCAATAGACCATTTCTAAGTGTTTCATTGCACTCTCTGATCCTCTCTTCGCTTTCATCTCTGTTTCCCATCCACTCTTCAAGTGCTGCTTTGAAAGCTACGATTCCAGCAAGATTCTCTGTTCCTCCTCGCTTTCCTCTCTCTTGTCCACCAGCTGCAGCAATGGATCTCAGACGCTCTGGATTCTTCAGATATAAGAGGCCAACGCCGCGTGGGCCATTGATCTTATGAGCTGAGAATGATGCTGCGTCGACTTCTGAGTTCGTTAAATCCAGATCTGTCTTTCCAAGTGCCTGAACAGAGTCTGAGAAGAATGAGATTCTGTGACCAAACTCATTTTCTTTCTCTTTGATTATTCTTGAAATCTCTTCAATAGGCTCTATAGCACCAATTACATTGTTGGTATTCATAATCGCTACGACTTTTACTTCTTTAGTAAGCTTTTCTTTTATTTCAAGAGGGGAGATAAAGCCGCCTTTAGCTTTTACAAACTCAATCTTCCACCCATAGCGCTCGAGAATAGGGAAGAATGAAGAGAGTGCTTCATGCTCGATCTTATCAGAGATGATAACTCCTGGTTCCTGCCAAAGAAGAGATGAGAAAAAGACAGAAATAGATTCTGTTGCGCCGGAAGTGAAGAAAAGAGACTTCTCATCGACATTCAAAAGCTTCGCAAATTCAGATCTTGTCGCTTCAAGCTTCTCTTTTGCTTTCTGTCCTTCTCTATGAATCGATGATGGATTTGCTCTGTATTCTTCTGCTGTTTCTATATATGCTCTCAATGCTCTATCTGAAAGATAGGTTGTAGCTGCATTATCAAAATAATGAGTCATAACGATATTAAAAGAGTATTTTTCTATTTAGTCTAGAGACTCGAAAGGTTTTGTAGCTATAATCGGACTATGAAGAAACTTATGAGTGCTGCCTTATCTGGCGGCAAAGTCAGTGATGTTTATTTTTCTAGCTCTTTGAAAGAACTTGATGAGAAGCTGAAAGAGTATGGCGATAATACGCTATATGTCTTTGATGAGAATACTAGAAATCTGATAGATAGAAGCGGACGAAAGTGCGTTGTTCTGAAAAGCGGTGAAGAGAATAAGAGCTTTGAGTCTATAAAGACAATAATAGACAGTGCTATCGATTTCTCTCTCTCACGCGATAGCTTATTCATAGCTATTGGCGGTGGTGTCATATGTGATATGACAGCATTTGCTGCATCTCTTTATATGAGAGGCGCCAGAGTCTTGCTTGTCCCAACGACTCTTTTATCTCAAGTTGATGCATCTGTTGGCGGTAAGAGCGGTATTGATTATAGGAATCTCAAGAATATAATCGGCTCATTCTATCCAGCTGAGACTATAATACTTGACTCTGAAAGCCTCAAAAGCTTAAGCGATGATGAGTTCTTGTCTGGGTTAGGGGAAGTTATTAAGCATGCTTTCTTAGCCAAAGACGATGAGCTTTATGACTTTCTTGTCAAAAACAGAGATAAGATTCTTTCACGAGATAATGCGGCGCTTACAAAGCTTGTTTATCTCTCTCTCCTTGTTAAGCAGAGCTATATCGAAAGAGACCCAGAAGAAAAGAAAGGAATCAGAAGCTTTCTGAATCTTGGCCATACTTTTGGCCACGCGCTTGAGAGCATAACAGACTACAAAGTAAAGCATGGCTATGGTGTTGTCTGGGGCACAGTGATGGCAGCTTTAAGCGGGAACGCTATAGGCATCACGCCTGATGAGTATAAAGCTAAGATGCTTTCTCTGATTTCTCTCTATCCTTTTGATACTCAATATAAAGTACCTGAAGAAAAGCTTGCTGCATTTCTGAGCGCTATAAAGAATGATAAGAAGAAAAAGAATGGAGAAGTGAAGTTCGTATTCATGGAAGGACAGGGAAAGCCACTTCTTCATCCGCTTTCAGATGAAACAGTGGCCTCTGTTGTCTCTTAATCTTCTCTTAAGTCCAGTGCTTCTTCGAGAGTTTTGAGCTTTTTAGCAGTGTGTGCATATTTCTTTCCTTCGCTCTTTGGCATCACTTCCATAAGCCTTGTAAGCGATTGTATTGAATCATTTACAGCATTCTGGAATGAGGCTACAGATGCTAAGAAATATGTGCCTTTGCTCTCATGAAGCGCTAAGTACGTATATCTGTCCCTGTTTTTCTTCACATATGTGCTGAGTATGTGAATGAGAAGCGCATCAAGTGATTTATAGTCTTTCTCATATGGCTTTACTTTAGCTTTTGGAAGATTGCGCAAAGGATTCTTGCCGCTTAAAAGCACTCTGAGTGCTTTTAGATCTGCGCTTCTATGTTCGCTGCTTGAAACGATGCCATTGATAGAGATATAGAACTTTGCTTTCTCTGGGATTCTTAATGATAAGAGAGCATTATATGGAATGATTGTCATAACCTTTCCATCATACTTTGTCTTGTATTGCTCTAACTTGGCTGAAGCTTTCTTCTCTTCATCTCTATCGCGCTCTGCCTTGCTCTTATTGAGGCTTTCTAGGATAGCTGGATCAAGCTCTTTAAGCCATTCGGCTTTAAGAGGAGAGCATGTTCTTGCATACATCTTAGTTGTTTTTACAATCTCTCCGGCAAGAATATACTCAGGAAGCCGTCTGAAATATGTAGAGCCTGGATGTATGAGGATCTGATCTGCTGCGACGCTCTTATAGCTCCATCTATCTACTTTCTTGCATACATATTGTCTAAGGCCAGATGCGAGTGCAAGGAAGTAGCTCTTTATAGTCCCGCCTTCAAGCACAGGTATCCCTTCATGTGATACCAGCTCCTCAAGCTGTCCTTTGATGTGGATTACTTCTTCCATAGTCTCGATATCGAGATAGTGGCTCTTAGTAAAGCGCTCACGTTCTTTTCTATTGAGTTTTATATACCTGTTGTAGAGCGTAAGCATAGCAACGAAGTCGCCATAAACTGGGTCTTGCATGCTCTGATGCACATCTCGTGCATTCATCTCTTCTCCTGGAGGAAGTACATAAGGACTCTTTGTAGATAAGAAAGATACAGCAATAAGCACGTTATTGAGTACTTCTGGGTAGTTAAGTATAGCTTCAACAATAACTCTTGAGAGTCTTGGAAGGAGAGGAAACTTTATCATCATCTCACCTATATGTGTAAGGTGATGGTTCTCTTCGATTGCTCCGATAGTTATCAGCGTCTCTTCTGCAGATTTCAGCGCACTCTTTTTAGGTGGAGTGATGAAAGGGAAGTTCTCTGAGTCAAAGATGCCGAGTTCACTCATCCTAAGCACAACTTCAGCAAGATCTGAGTGGAGGATTTCCTCTTCTGAGAACTCTGGACGCTTTATATAGCTTTCTTCAGAGTACAAGCGTATGCAGACGCCGCTGTTTGTACGCCCTGCGCGGCCCTTTCTCTGGTCTGCAGATGCTCGTGAGATAGGAATCGGAAGAAGTGCAGAAGTGAAGTTTCTCTGGTTGTATATGTTTATCTTTGCAAGTCCTGAATCTATTACTGTTCTGATTCCATCGATTGTTATGCTTGTCTCAGCAATATTAGTTGCAACAACTACTTTGCGCTTTCCTTTCTCTGTTTGTGTGAATACTCTCTCTTGCTCTTCTTTTGAAAGACGGCCAAAAAGAGGGTAGATCTGAAGGCTCTTAGCAATAGATGACATATATAGATATGAGAGGCAATTCTTGATTTCAGCTTCTCCAGGAAGGAATATCAGGATATCACCACCATCTTTATTCTCTACAGATACTTTGACTAAGTCCACTATATGGCCATAGTACTCTTCTTCTTTATCTCTATTGAGAATAATGTTGTCATATTTGAGTTCAACATGATAAGGCTTTCCTGAAATAGATATTACAGGTGCATCAAAGAAGAACTTTGAGAATGTGATTGTATTGATAGTTGCACTTGAGATGATGATCTTAAGGTCATCGCGTTCTTTGATGATGTTCTTGAGAAGACCTAAGATGAAGTCAATATTCAGGCTTCTCTCATGTGCTTCGTCGACCATTATGACAGAGTATTGAGATAAAAGCGGATCTGCTTTTACTTCTTGCAGCAATATTCCATCTGTCATGATCTTTATCTTAGTCTCAGGTGTTGATGTGTCTGCAAAGCGCATTGTGTATGCGCAGTAAGACCCATCTTCATCACCAATCTGGCGTTTGATGAACTCTGAGACAGATAGAGTGGCAATGCGTCGTGGCTGCGTTATTCCGATGATGCCGCTCTTATCATAGCCAGCCTCCCTTAAGATCAAGGGAAGCTGTGTAGTTTTACCGCTTCCAGTAGGGCTTTCAACGATAATTACTTGATTCTCTTCAAGCGCTTTTAGAACTTCTTCTTTATGCGCATATACAGGAAGCGAATAGAAATCAGGCAAGTTTTACTCCGTTTGCAGCATCTGATGCACTATCATACTCTATGCACTCTCTCGTTGCATTAAGCTTAAGAACATACTTATCTTCTTTGAATGTGAGTGTGTATGGAATCTTATTGCGCTCAGCATATTCAAATATCTGCTTCATCTTCTTCTCAGGAAGCATATAGACATCTGTTCTGATGCCCTTCTTTCTGAGCTCTTTAGCTGCATTCTGTGCTTTAGCTGTCTCATCGCTTTTGTGGATGATCATAACATCAGCACTTGCGTTTGATGCTAAGAGTGGGCTATTGAGCTCTACAAGTCCTGCAAGAAGTCTATCAAGGCCTATTGAAGAGCCAACACCTGGAAGATTCTCTTTTGTATAGAGAGATGCAAGGTTGTTGTATCTTCCGCCTGAGCATACAGAACCAAGCTCTGGAAGCTCTGTTAGGAATGTCTCATAGACGATTCCTGTATAGTAATCGAGTCCTCTGGTAATAGATGGGTCTAGCTCGAAAGAGTCTGCAATGCCTGTCTTTTCCAAGAGTGAGTAGATCTCTTCAACTCTCTCAGAAGATGGAGAAGGGCCACCTGAGAGCTCTATAAGCGTACTAAGTGTCTCTCTAAAGCTCTTGCCGTCTCCTGCTGTGATATATGAGAGGATAGTGTCTGCTTTAGCTTCATCTTCTGTGATTTCAGCAAGAATCGATCTGACTTCATCTTCTCCGATCTTTCTGAGCTTATCTACAGCTCTGAGAATATCGATTGATTTGTCTTTGACTCCTAGCTTTTCCAAAAAAGTATTGAAGAGTCCTCTATGTGACATGTGGAATTTATAGTCTTTGATGCCAAGAGCGGAGAATGATGAGTGCATCATTGAGAGAATCTCATAGTCTGCTTCTGCATTATCTACGCCTACGATATCGAAATCACACTGGATGAACTCTCTGTATCTGCCTTTCTGTGGTTTTTCTCCTCTCCATACTTTGTTGATATGGTAGCGTTTGAAAGGAAGTGGCAACTCAGATGTGTGGCTTGCCATGAAGCGTGCAAATGGGACAGTGAGGTCAAAGCGCATAGCAACTTCTCTGCCGCCATTGTCTTCAAAGTGGAACACTTGCTTATCTGTCTCTCCGCCGCCTTTTCCAAGCAGTACAGATGTATATTCAAGTACTGGTGTATCAATAGGAACAAAGCCATAAGACATGAAATTGTCTTCAAGGGCTCTCATTATCTTTCTCTTAGGGATTTCTTCCTCTGGAAGTGAATCTCTGAAGCCTTTAAGTATTACTGGATCGATCATTTGTCCTCCAAATTGGATTTTAACAGCAATTTCATTGGCGGTCTATATAGTATAAAGTACGCTCTCAATCTGAGAAAGCTAATAAATCTGCATTAGCTTTCTCGAAAGAATTCGGCAGAGAGGTCTTTCTTCTTAACGAACATATTGGAGATGATTATTATTCAATAACAAGGGGTAAGAATCTTGATGCGATTACTTATTTCAGAATACTAGAGCTGAAGAATATATCAGGAGAGGACAATGCTCTAAAAAGGACATTAAGCGATGCTGTTAATATAAAGGACAGTGCAGTAGCAAATAATTTCGAAGATGTTTTTGATAGGAAAATGCATGTATCAGATTCTCTTGATGGCAGGGCTATTGTATTCTCTGTAGATTACAAGAATTATAAATCATCCTTGGTAAACAAAAAAGGAGAAACTTGCTATAGCTTCTCCCTGGGAGCGCCCGGATATTAGAAGCCTCTGTGCGCAGGGGCTATCAGAATGACTCTGATACTCAAAATATACAGGCTAATCCGGATTCTGTCAACGTATAAGCAGGACACATATAGTACAAAGTACGCTCTCAATCTTGTTTTTTTTTCTTCATTCTAGTAGTTTTTGATATTGTGTTTATCAAATACAAGTCAAATGGAAAGGGAAAGAGCGTTCCCGTTGCTAAAATATATAATCAGAAAGAACATCCTATCAAGAATTCAATGATTGATAAGGATGCGCTTTGGGCTATCAGAAAGCTGCAAGCTAGCGGGGCTGAAGCGTATGTCGTTGGCGGCGCTATCAGAGATCTGCTGTTAGGCAAAAGACCTAAAGATGTAGATATCGCAACTAGTGCATCTCCTCGCCAGGTCCAGAAGCTGTTCTGGAATAGCAGAATCATCGGAAAGCGTTTCAGAATCGTTCATATCTTCTTCAATGAGAAAATAATCGAAGTAACTACTTTCAGATCCGATGAAGAGAACTTTGAAGAGGGCAACAACAATATATTCGGCACAATCGAACAGGATGCAAAGCGCAGGGACTTTTCAATCAATAGCTTGTATTATAATCCAGCTAATGGTCAGATTCTTGATTTCAATGAAGCTTATCCAGATTTTAAGAAGAAGGTCATAAGGTCTCTTATTCCGCTTTCATACTCTTTCTCTGAAGATCCTGTAAGAATGCTTAGAGCTATTAAGTATGAAGCAAGTACTGGTTTTGCTTTGAAGTGGAACATAAAGAGAGCAATAAAGAGAAATGCTTCAAACATCGCAGATTGCTCAACTAGCAGACTTACAGAGGAAGTTGTCAAAATACTCTCATCTGGCTATGCTGCGCCTATTTTCAAGCGCCTCTCTTATTTCAAGCTGCTTCCATATCTGCTTCCAGCTTTTTCTGTCTACTTCAAGTATCCTGTTGTAGTTGAATCTTTAGCTTCTCTAGATTCGCTCATCAAAGATAGAATCGGAAGAGATGAGAAGACAGAGGGATCTGAGCTATTCTACTATCTCATCAAGCCAGCTTTGATTATAGAAGGTGATAGCTCTATGCCTATTGATGAAGTCTTAAAAGATGCCTTCAGGCAGGCTAAAGTGCTTATTGCTCCTATTACTCCAGCAAACTATGAGCTTGAAAGAGCTGTTCTGATGGTTTTAGCTGATTATGGTATTGTTCCAAATAGGGGAAGGAAGAATAAGGCTAATAGAGCTAAGAAAGCGCCTCTTACTCCTAAGAAGAAAAAAGATAAGAAAAAGAAAACAGTCAAAAACGAAGATACTTCGCTTGCGCTAGAGCACGATAAATAGGCTAGCCCCATTCCTCGATGTCTATAGTGACCTTCTTGATTCTGATTCCGCCATACTTTTCAAGGCAATCTCTGATGTAATCCTGAAGGTCTGAAATAGTTGTGGATATGTAGTGTCTTATAGGTAGCTGAAGCATTACAGAGATAGTGTAAGTATCATCATTGTTCTTAACGCCTCTGACCTTTTTGACCTTCATTATCGTGTCATACTCATTGATAACATGCTTGACCATCTGAGTTAGCACTGCATCGCTCATGCTCTCTTTCTCAGGTTTAGAGAACTCTGGCCTTACAATAGTCTTCTCACTGGTCTGCTTCTTTCCATTCATCTTCTTTTTGATAGCAACTTTGATGGAACCAAATACTATCTGAGGTGCTGCTCTGGTAATCTCAATAGGAGGAACAGGAATTACATGCTTTCCTTCTTTGAATCTGATACGCATCGCAGTCTCAATCTCTTCGGCAGTTGCAACATCTTCAATGTGTATGATCTTCTCTGGCTGTGGAAGTTCTAGGCGAGTGCATATCTTACCAATCATCTTCTCGCTAGTGCCAATTATAAGAATCTTTTTGTATTTTTCTTTGAGTAAAGCACTCTCAACCTCTCTCTTATGTTCCTCATCATCAAAGACAGCAGTCTTAACTGCTGATAGAAAGTTAGGATCCTCTTTAGCAGAGTGACCAGCAACTATTCTATCTCCTTTGATTAATAGTCCATCATCGATGATAAGATCTATCTTATGCTTAGATGCAACAAGCTTTGAGTGGTAGCTTTTGCCAGTACCACTTCTGCCTACAAGTGCATAGACCTTTACACCTTTGAATCTTGAAAACCAGAACTGAAAGAGTTTGTTCATTCTTAATATTTTACCTTATTGCTCGATCTTCTTCAATTAAATTAAGAATTCAGGCAATAACGCATGAATAATCGTTTATAGCTGTGGCCGATTTTATATGGATTCATTTATTGTTCTTATGTGCTAGAATGATTTTGGCACTACCTAAAGCGGTGGACGGTTGGCCTCTTTAACCAGAGGTCGCAAGCCTCTGGAGATTTTCGAAGGAGGTGATGCTTATGAGTGATTATGAAATCATCATGGTCATACTGACCTTTATATTGATTCTCGTTTCTCTTAGAAAATAAATAACCGCCCTATGGCATTAGAGCGGTATATCAAATATTAGCTCGAGGCTAACCGTTCATCGGTAGTGCCTTCTTATTTGTATGATAATTGCATTCACTATATTTGTCAAAGCGTTGCGAGGCTAGTTAGCAGTTACGCATGAAATTTGATTGTTTTTGAGCCTCATAAAGATTCTTCTTGATAATAGTATTATATTATAATA
>CAKQJZ010000073.1 GCA_934247875.1 uncultured Spirochaetales bacterium | reverse complement strand
TCCTATCTGTTATATCCTGGACAGCCTGGCTTCCTACCATTTGCCAGAAGCTGTGCTCTTCGCTGTTTCTCATATCTCTGAGGATCTTCTGAAGGTCATTCTTCTTCATCAGCTTCCCGTCTTTCTTATACTCATCCTGAATGATAGTTATGGCAGTATTATATATGATGCCGCTGGCATTGATCATGTCGTTAAGGTACTTGCAATCTTCATCATTATAAAGCTTGACAGTTAGAGACTTCATGCGTTCTTCTGGTCCTCAATACATAACGTATCAGCAGTGTTCCTAAGATAGATACTTAAAGATTATCAATAACAGATTATTGCCTTTTCTTTATACTTTAATTTTAACACATATAATAATTTAAGTCCAACGAAATCATCTCAAACGCAGCAAATAATAAGACTTGAGCCTCTCATCCCACGGCTAAAGCTCGTGGGCTTTCTCGGCTAATTATCGTAATCAATGGAGGAAATAGCTTTCTGATACGACGCGCATAGAAGCCGATCAAGATAGCAGCGATGCCACCACAAAGCTGAGCGCCAAAGATCTCTGCTATTCCAAAGCCTTCTACTATTGCCTGCATTGATGCTAGGTATGCAAACGAAACACCCATTATCATAGGAAGTTTTGCACCTAAGAACACTTCTAAGAAAGTGCCAAAAGCTGCAGAGATAAGCGAAGTCTGAATAAGGAGTACGCTCTGTTCAGGACTTAAGTGTGCCATGTTGCTTATGATGATAGATGGAGTCACACATCCCACAATCATAGCTACTAAGTGTTGCAGTGCCATTGGAAAGGCATACTTAAACGGGGGCATTTCCCCGTTAAGTTCAAATAAAGCTTGTTTGTCGTTCATATTGTAAGGATAGTACACAGGTGAACAATTCGAAAGGAATAAATTGCTGAGATAGTAGTTAAAGCGAATCTTGAGATAGATACTAGCAAATAGAGTAGAAATAACCTTGCTACGTATTCAGAATAGGCCCTGAAGAATTGTGTCTAGACACAAATATTTCTTATCAGAAACTATCTCCAAGAAGGAAATCAATTAAGCTAATGTGCTTTATGCCATTTTCATCATATAGGGAAGAAACAAGAGAGTTCCTTTCTATAATGATCTTCTGAAATCCATCTCCAGTATTCAATAGAGGGCGAGATTCCTGCTTGAGCTTTTCTTCTGTCTCTAATGCATATGCTGATTGGATGTATATTTTCTCATTGCCATTAGTTGCTATGAAATCTATTTCGCATTTATTTCTTACAGTCTTGTTGTTTTCCTTCTGAAATAGCTCGACAACACCAACATCGACAGCATATCCTCTATGGATCAATTCGTTGTATATTATGTTTTCCATTAGATGAGTCTCTTCGATTTGTCTGAAATTAAGTCTTGCGTTTCTTAGCCCTGTATCAACCAGATAATACTTTATTGTTGAATCGATATATTTTCTGCCCTTTATGTTGTATTGGACTGCTTTGTTGATGAGCATTGAGTCTATTATATGATCAATGTAGCGCTGAATCTGTTCATGTGAGACGTTGCAGTTTTTGATTGAATTCAATGTATTACGCAATTTGTTGGCACTTGTCAAAGACCCAACAGAGGAGGAGATGATGTTTAAAATATCCATTAAGATATCCTCTCTGTCTATTCTATAACGATTTACTATGTCTTTTATATATGTCTCAGTAAAGAGATTCTCTAGATAATGCATCTTATCTGTTTTGGCTTCAAAGCTTAGTACTTTAGGCATGCCTCCGAATACCAAATAATCAGCTAAAGCTTTATTTGCATCTCCTTTGACATGTTCATAATATTCTTTGAAGGAAAGTGGCATTACGAGTACCTGGTCATCGCGCCCTCTGAATTCAGTGAGCAAATCTTTGGATAGCATCCTTGAATTGCTACCTGTTATGTATATATCTACATTCTCATGCAGCAAATCATTGAGAACATCGAATAAAGTGATTTTAGGAATCTCTTTCAGTGGCAATCCAGAGTCTTTGAAAGCAGGGTTCGGAACTGAAACGACAAATTGTACTTCATCCAATAGAATATAGTATCGCTCTTTATCAGTCATTCTTTCTCTAAGAAATGAACCAAGGTTAACAGGATTTCTGTAAAAAACATTTTGTTCTCTATCGAGTTCAAGTTTAATTATATGACCATCATCGATACCTTGGCTTTTGAGATAGTCGTAAAAGATATTAAATAGAATAAATGACTTGCCACATCTTCTAACGCCTGTGATTACCTTGATAAGTCCATTCCCTATTTTGCTGATTAATCGATTAAGGTAGATATCTCTCTTTATGTACATATAACCTCTGAAAAAATTGTGTCTAGACACGTTTTATTCAGTATAAAGCAATAGAATCAATCAAACAATAGTTTGTTTGCAGGTTTGAAATCACAGGAGAAAGCACTTTGAAAAGGTTATAAAAAAGGAGGATGTTTTCTGCATCCTCCGAAAAAAGCATTAATTAAGCTTATTTATCATTCTCAGCTGAGTTCATGATTCCTTTCCACCAGTCTGAGTAAGCAACAGTTCTCATGTTCTTGTTGCCCCACATATAGCGCCCAAGGAGCTGATCTCCAAGCTGTAGCCAATCGTCGTGCCACTTCTGAGCTGTTGCAGAACCGAATGAAGTGAGGAGATTTCTTGCTTCTTCTTCCTTGCCCTGACGCACAAGACGAGCAGCAACTGTCTGAATGCTATCAACAACATCATACTGTTCTTCCATGATAGGATCACGGAATGCTCTGATATCCTCAATAGCGCTCTTGTAGTTGATTCTAGCAATCTGCTGAACATAGCTGTTTGTCCACCAGCCGCTGTTTCTATCAAATGCTTCATATCTATTGCCTGTTGTGTAAAGCTCAGGAAGAGAGTTCATTGAAGGCCAGAGTGGTGTGAGGTATGTTGAATCTGCTGCACCATAGCCATACCATACAAGACACTTGACAGAATCAGGTAGCCAAGACTTAACGTTTGCAATCATTACATAACATGTTCTGAATAGGTTGATTGTTCTTTCTTTGTGCTGAGGGACAAGAGGGTCTCCATAAGGACCAGCTTCTGGAGTCTTTGTTACATCAAACTCTGTGCCCTGATAGTAGTCGCCTGTGAGCGCGAATACATCTTCAACTGAAAGCTTCTTCTCAGGAATAACATATAGAGGATATGTATCTGCATTAGGATCAAGGTTCAAAGATGGTGCAACGAGTGAGAGACCTCTCCATTCACGTCTTGAGCTATATGTGCTCTTGAATGGAGCATAGATAGCAGCAGGGTTGAAGTCTTCACCGCTTTCTTCAGACCAGAGGCCATTCTCAATAGCGAAAGACTTGATGTTAGGAGAATACATATAGTTATCAGGATCATTGAAGTCGATATGGTCGATTCTTGCTCTGTTAGCAGCTACGAATACAGCGTTGTCAGGGATTCTGACTGCACACCATACATCTTTGCCATAGAACTCTGCAACCCAGACTTCATTTCCATCACAGATGTTGATTGTCTCACCAGCATCCTTCCAGCCATATTCCTCAACAAGGTCACCCATGATTCTGATTGCTTCTCTAGCAGTTGTTGCTCTCTCAAGAGCAATATCCTGTGCATTCCAGCAGTCAATAAGGCCATCATTATCATCAAAAAGTGCAGCTTTAGCTTTTACACCCTGTTCAGATTTATCAATATTCATTGTAGCTTCACCCATTGCAACACCTTTTTCGTTCATGAAAGAGTATCTTGAATGGAAATAAGAATATGTCTTTGAAGCTTCTGGAATTTCAGTTACAGCATATCCATTGCCATAATCTTTTACAGCAGGATACTGACCAAAATCACCATAGTTATGTGAATCAATAACAAGGTCCCTTGTTGAACCTTCCGGCCATTCACCGCCTGGAATAATCCAAAGACGGAAATCAGCACCGGAGGAATCATCATTATGTGTAACGATAGTGGAACCGTCAGTTGTGGCATCCTTGCCGACAGCAAAGATCGTGCAGGCAAATACTGGAGCTGTAGCAAACATAATTGCTAAAAGCATTACCAAAGCCTTTGTTAGCCATTTCATCTTCATAAGCAATTTCTCCTCTTCTTAGAGTTTAGAAGTCAAAATAAATTAAGCGACTACAGCTCAAGGCTGAGAACGTCAAGCTCTGCTTTGTATGAGAGAGGGAGCAGAGCAACTAAGAAGCTTCCCTCTTTAATTGCAATCTCAGCATCTTTCTCTGTTGGTACAGCAATGATGTTTTTCCCAATTTCTGGGTATGAGGCTGCAATCTCATCTTTAATAGATGCAGGAACAGCGATTTCGCCATGCAGTTCGTCCTTATAAAGGTCAGAAAGAACTGTAACTGATGCATTCTTTCCTACAGCAACTGCATATTGGAAATACTTCTTCTCTGGCTTTGGTGCCTCTTCTGCAGGAGCTGCTACCTGAGGTGCAGGAGCTGCTTCTACAGGCTTTGCTTCCTGTACAGGTGCAGATACAGCAGCTGGAGTGCTTTCCTTGACTGCTGGAGCTGTTTTCTCTTTTGAGCCCCCTGCAAAAAGCGCAGAGAGCATTAAGAAGAGAAGAATTGAAAGCGAGATAATCTTTTTCATATATACTCCTCTGGAAGTCACCTTCCTTTAAATTTCAAATACCAGGCTTCTATTGGATTTAGAGCCACGATGATAATAGCCACCGTGGAAGAAATCCCATGCAGCACCAGACATCTTATAGTCCCCTTCGCTATCGGCATAATCTTCTGGGTTATGCAGGAAGTAACCGCAGTCATTTGCTTCGAGATCTTCGTAAAGAGGCCATGTCGCGATGACTTCTTTATCTGGCTCGAATAAGCCAACCTGACTTACGAACTCAGCAGCACCTGAGAGATGTCTTCCAACTCTGTACCAGAGAGGGAAGCCAAGAATAGCTCTAGGGTCTTCTTCTAGATTCTTCTCAAGAGCTTCTTCAGTTGCACTGTATGAAGTTGTGTAAACAAGCTTCTTGTCTGCAGCAGCCTGCAAGAATACATCCTTTCCATCCTTGAAGAGATCTTCTGTCATAGGTCCATTGATTCTGTCAATGAATGGTTCTGGAGTTTCCATAAGAACAGCATAAGTATCGCTGAAGTCTCCCCATTCTCTATGAGATAGACCTCTGAGTCCTGTTGGGGATACTTCGCACTTCATATCGAAGTTCATAGCAGTGAGCATCATTGATGCCATCATTGCAGCATCCTCTGCTCTTTGGTGAGTTACATATGTTGAAACAACAGGGTAGGTAATAGAAGCTTCGTGGGCATCAATTGAGATGTCGATATCATTCTGCCTGATCATTTCCATAACAGCGTAGCTAGCACGTTCTGTTAGTGTGCCATCTGCTCTGCCTGGGTATGTTCTGTTCATGTTTCTTATATCCTGATAAGCAAGATTCTGACCATCAGGGTAGTGAACATATGTGAATGGGTCAGGCCACTGATCAAGTGGGTTTGTAGTTCTGTCTCCGATTCTATATGTCTTTTTGCCCCAATCTGTCTCGATGTTGAAGAACATAGGGTAAGCACTGCCTAGCATTCCTGTTGTTGAACCACTTCTGTTGGTCTCAGGAACAATGAAGACCTTGCCTTTCTCAACATGGATGTTCTCCATCATGATATATGCTGCAAGGCTTGTTGCTGGTTCATATGGATGAACATTTCCCATAAATAGAACAGATCCACCTTCAACACCAGAGTCATATATGAATACTGGAGTATCGGCCCATGTGCCTCTCAGCGAAGGGAGATAGTCGCTGAGCATCTGGACTTCTGTCAGCTCAGGGGATGATACTACAACTTCTTTGAAATGTCTTAGCTTGTAGAACTGGGAGCCCGACAAAGCTGCTGCTGCAATACCGAAGAGCAGAACTATGAGCTTTCCCCATTTTGGCAGTTTTCTGCCTGTTTTGAGTACATCTTTCATTCTCTGCCCCCTTATTTGATATAAAGCACTCTCAAGAGGAATGGAATCATGCAATAGACATAAACAATGTCATAAACCCATCCCTGTCTCTTTGTGCGCTTGAAGAGATGCTTGAAGAAATAGATCAGGATAATACCAGCTATTACAAAGTACAGAATGTGTATTAGATTCTCTAGAAATACCATAATCATCCTCCTATTTCAGTCCTACAAACCATGCTGGTTTGATGAACATAACAAGCGCAACCAATCCAAGCACAGCGCATGGAATAGCAATCTGCTTCAAGAAGCTCATGTAGCTGTCTTTGTATCCTGTTGTATCAATTGATACACGTCCAACGATACGTGAAGGAGGTAAGCAGTCGCCGATTGGGAAAATCAGTGATAGCGCTGCACAGACAATTGTTGTATCCATACCGCGAGTATTCATCATGAAGATGAGTGGCGCACCGATAAGGATTGCACTTCCGTAGCTCAGGCATCCCTGAGAGAATGGTCCGAATACAAGCAGAAGCAGGTAGATAAGGATTATTGGCATTGTAATGAATGTGACGCCAATGAGACCCTTTGTTCCTGTTGCAGCCATCATGTTGACAAGCGCGCCAACGCTTATGACTGTTGCAACAAGTGGAAATACCTGTTCCATTGTGTCATTGAGAACTTTCAGTATGTCTTTAAATGATGTCTTCTTAGGATTGCACAGCATAGCAACAACAGCTGAAATCAAGAAGATCAGCGGTGTTCCAAGTACTGGAATCTCAAAAGGAGCATAAAGAGAGAGCAGAATAAGAGCAAAAACAGTCAAAAGAGGAAGCAGAATCCTGAACCAGTTCATTCCCTCTGGAGCCTCTGGAAGCTCTGATAGAATCTTTGAGCTCTCTTCCTTCTTTGCGCCCCATCCAAGATAAACGATTGTAACAGCACCAGTGATAAGGATTGGAACAAGCAAAGGCCATGTGAATCCAACATATGGCATATTTGCAGCTGCTGTCATGAGCATTGTCCATAAGTTGATTGGAGGGCATGCAGCAGAGAGAATAGCAAACATAAATACAAATGCTGTGCTCTTCTTCTCATCAAGTCCCATGTACTTCAATACAGTTGAAACAAGCGCACCAAGAACGAATACAGAGACAGAACCTGCACCTGTAAGAGCTCCTGGAATGATCATGAAGATAGCCATGAATACAAGGATGACCCACTTGTTGCTAACGCCGCCAATGAGCTTTCTAGTCATAGCTGTCATAGCACCTGTGTATGAATAGATGTTTACAAAGAAAGATGCGCAGACAAAGAGAATAGCAAGGTCGAAGTTGGTGAATAAACCTTCAACAGTAACAGATACAAGTCTGATGAAGTTCAGATCTCCTACCTGGAAGGCTATCCCAGCAATACCACCAACAATAGCTGCCAAGAACATTGAAATCTCAGGTGATTTCAAGAAAATGGAGCCAAGAATGAATGCTGCAGCCATTAATAGCAGAATAATCGCAGTTGTAAGATACATTCGACCTTCCTTATTTAACCAGAACCTGCTTTACGAGATTCGTGAAATCAAGAGATGTATCGATGATAGTAAGAGGAATGTTGTACTTCTTGCTTATATCTGTAAAGCGTCCATCTTTGTTTCCATCTTTGACAACAACGAGCCACTGGCAATATGGAGCGATTGTATCTATACATCTTTCGTTAGCATTTGTAGGGATGCCAGGCTGTCTCTTATCTTTTTCAAGTAGAACTCCAACCATAGGTATATTAAGTTCTTTTGCCCAGCCAACCATCTTCTCAAGTCTTGCAATTTCCTGATCGATTGTAATGCCAGATGCGCCAAGGCCCTTATCTGTAGATCCGATTACAACCCAAAGGGAAGAGTAGTCACGGGCTTCCAAGTCAGCTTTCTGAGGTTCTGATACATAGAAGAAATCAGTATTGAGCTTGAATGTCTTAGTCTGAGTTGTCAAAAGTCTAGCCATCTTTCCGCCAGGACCCTGTCCTGCGTTTGTGATAAGCATAGGTAGACCATATGTCTTAGGGGAATCTCCGCTGATTGCTGCAAAAGCAACAACTGGAATCAGCAGAAACAAAGCAATTGTAAGCAAAGTCTTTTTAGTGTTTTGCATATACATTCCTCCATGTTATTTGAGAAACATATTCGTCTTTTTTAGGGTATTGTCAACTAATTTACACAAAAAAAACGTATAGAATATATAAAAAAATAGTTAAGTATACTATTAGATAGGGTTAATATCTCATTTTTACATTATTTAGGTAACAATAGCGGGTATATAAAACATCAGTGTTACTTAAATAACAAATAAACGACATAATAACACAAGTATCGAATTTTATCTTGTTTTTTCATTATCACGATTAACTTGCTAGCTTTCTGCATTTCATAATTTTAAACATATTCACGTAATAGGTATTGTCCTCTTTGGTCTGAAATACTTTTGAGCAAAAGTGAATGATATGTAGATGAAAATAGAAAGATATAGTACAGCCGAAATAGACGTGTCCTTGAAGCTTTATCTATGAGCGTAGCTTATGTTTTGCTGATAGCTCATGAATAATGTCAATAAGAAGACCATCCGTACTGGATGGCCTAATTGTAAGTGGTACTATAGATTATAATTCTTAGATTTCAGCTGTCTTATGCTCGAACCAGATGTAGTAAACAGTTTTGCCTGGTTCTGCAACCAATGAGTGATCAAGACCTGCAGGTACAAATGACCATTCATTTGCGCCATGGTGAATAGACTCATCTTCAACTGTCAATGTGAAGTCAGCGCCTGGAAGAGTGTAGTTCCACTGGTCTACAGCTGGATGTCCTTTCTCTATTGTTCCTTCTCCTTCTGCTTTAACAACGCCCATCAGAACTCTTGCAAGGTGACCGCTTGTGATTACTGTCCAGCTTCTTGTGTTAGGACCTTTGCATGTCTGTGTGTACTGCTCGCAGTCTGCAAGTGTCTTGAAGCTTGGAAGAATGACATGTGTTCTCTCATATCCCTTCAGGTCAGATTCAAGCATGTCTGTTACAACCATCATGTACTCCATATCTGTTGCAGCATAGATTGTATATGGTTTTGCATCAAAATTAGGAACGAAGAAGCAAAGCTGATCAATATTGTAAGCTCTGGAAGGTGTTGTGATGTAACCAGTTCCCTGTCCGAAAATGAATACTACTGTCTTGTCTTTGTAAAGCTTTGGAGAAACAGTGTGGCCCTTCTCGAGAATGCACTTATATCCTCTTACCAAATCATGTGTGCCTTTGAGCCATTCTACTTCACCATAACCGTTAACTACTTTTGGATTATCCTCTTTTCTTGCAACTGCAATTGCCATGGAAATTCCTCCTATTTCTATTTATAGAAATATTATATCAAATGGATGAAAATAACTCAATAATGAAAATCATTTTCAAAATATAAATAAAAACTATTTGTTAATACTCTTTTTGATGAATAATGAATGCATAAAATAGTGTTTGTATTATAAAAATGAAATCTAAGCTATGAGCTGGATTGATAAAAAAGCTCACCCTAGAAAGTGGTGAGCACTTAGATTGTTAATGTTTTATAGTTATTCCACATGTCCCATTATCTGGGAAATCTGCTTGGCGACGTTCTTCAGCTTTTCAAGGCATACGTCTCTTTTATCTGCTGTTTCCCTGAATGTTGGCCAGTTGATGCTTACTGCTGCTATGATCTTATTATCATGATCGACGATAGGGCATGCGAGAGTATGGATGTCCTGCTCATATTCGCCTGTAAGCTCGCAGTATCCATCCTTTCTGATTTTCTCTATCTGATCTCTCAATACGCAAGGGTCTGTTACAGTGTTCATTGTATATGGAATGAGGCGCACTTTGCTTAGATAGCTGTTGAATTGATCATCATCCATACCTGCAAGCAGCACTTTGCCACTTGCTGTACAATACAGAGGAGTCCTCTTGCCGATTCTCTCGTAGAATCTTGCTGTATATCTGGATTCGACCTTCTGCAGATGCAGCTGTGAGTCGTCATCCAAGATGCTTATGATTGTAGTCTCTCCTGTATCGAAGCTGAGATCTTCAATAAAAGGCTTTGATATTCTTGAAAGCTCTACATCATCAATGCTTCTTGCTGCAACCATGAAGATTCTAGGAGTAAGCCTATATCTGTTGTTCTTGTCTTTCTCGACATATTCCATGCGCTGCAAAACAGAGAGGAATCGAAACAGAGTAGCTCTTGATAATCCGACAATAGGGGCAAGCTCTTCTAGAATCAGACCTTGATGGCAAGATAGTGACTCTAGGATGTTCAATGTTCTGTATACCGAATTAGTAGATAGGTCGGTAAGGTCATCTGTCATCTTCTCGCTGCTGTCCAGTATTTCATCTTCTTGCATTGTTTTCCTCTTGTTCTGTTTTTCCATGTTTGCAGTTTTCTAATATTTTAACATTGGAAATAATACTTTTGTTTCAATAATATTATAAAAATGGCAATTATCCAAAGAAATTTTACCAATTACAAGGATAATTGCCCGATTTTCTGCTGTTTTGTCTAAAAAATGAAATAGAGAGGAAATTGCAAAAGTCTGTTAGCGCCCTAATGCAATGAATAAATATGCAAAATAGATGTCTTGCGGTTTTTTCTG
>CAKQJZ010000072.1 GCA_934247875.1 uncultured Spirochaetales bacterium | reverse complement strand
CTTCCCGGAAGGCTTTATGCCAACAAGGAGTCTGCATGATACCTGCTGTTTTACCCACAGATGTACCCGAAGAGCCAGAAAATCACGATAACTAGATCAAGGCTATTAGCCAAAAATGAAAAAATATTGAAAATGGCTAATAGGGCATATATAATAGATTTATCTATAAGAGAGGGTTATATGAAACTGATTCAAAGAGAATTCTATATGGAAAAAATGATCAGTGTGATTGGAACTCCCGATATAAAAGTCATCACAGGCGTTAGAAGATCAGGCAAATCTAAATTGCTGGAGGCGTTTAAACAGCATGTAATGATGACAATTGCTGATTGCAATATCATTCATATTAATTTCAACCTTCCTGACTATGAAGAGCTTCTAACATATCGAGCTCTGTATGACTGGATTAATTCCCATTACAAAGAAAAATCTAAGAATTTTGTACTGATTGACGAAGTTCAGATGTGCGATGGTTTTGAGAAGGCTATAAACGGTTTACATGCATCTGAGAAATATGACATCTATATTACAGGATCTAACGCATTTTTATTAAGCTCAGATTTAGCTACTCTATTTACAGGTAGAACTTTCGAGATTAAGGTTTATCCATTTTCGTTTAAAGAATATGTAGAGTATTTCGAGCTATCTGATAAGTACAATGCTTTTTCTGAATATCTGAAAGTAGGTGGCATGGCAGGGGCCTATGTATATGCTGACCAGGAATTAAAGTACGATTACATTGAAAATGTCTTTGATACATTGATTATTAGAGATATACGACAGAAATACAAAATCAGAAATGTACAACTGATGAATCAAATTGTTGATTTTTTGATGGACAACATATCCAATTTGTCCTCTTCAAGAAATATTGCTGATACACTTAGAAAAACCAATGAGAAAATTCATCATACTACAGTTTGTTCATATATAGAGTATCTGTGTAATGCTTTCGCATTCTATAAGATATGCCGATATGATATCCGAGGAAAAAAGTATCTTTCTAGCAATGATAAGTATTATCTAAGTGACCATGCGTTCAGATATGCAAGATTGGGAACAAAAAACATGGATTATGGAAGAATGCTTGAAAATATTGTTGCGATTGAACTTCTTCGTAGAGGATATGAAGTATATGTAGGAGTGTTATATAAGAAGGAAATTGATTTTGTTGCAATAAAGAGAAATGAGAAAATCTATATACAGGTTTCTGATATTATTGCAGATGAAAAGACATTTGAGCGAGAGGTTTCTCCACTTTTGCAGATTAAAGATGCATATCCTAAAATGTTGCTAGCACATACAAGAAATGATGAATATCAATATGAAGGTGTCAGAATTATTGACATTGCAAATTGGTTGCTAGATTAGTGGCAAAACAAAATTAATTGGCTAGTAGATTAAAAAAGCAGGGCTTTCTAGCCGTAATTAGCTTTATCGGAGAACTAAAGGAGGTCATCTATTTTGAAGAAAAAAGAAGATTCAGTATCTATCCGATCAAGTGCAGCGGAATACTTAACATATGTTGCTTCTGTTGGCAAACAGCAGGACAGTATTGAGATGCGCTATGAGGATGAGAATATATGGCTGACGCAGAAGATGATGGCAACGCTATATGATGTGGATGTTCGTACAATCAATGAGCATATTAAGAAAATATATTCCGACTCAGAACTTGAGGAATATTCAACTATCCGGAATTTCCGGATAGTTCAAAACGAAGGGTCACGTCAGGTAGCTCGTGACACAAAGCATTATAATCTTCAAATGATTATTGCTGTTGGGTTCAAAGTGAATAATGAGCGAGCTGTTCAGTTTCGCAAGTGGGCTAACGGCATCGTCAAAGACTACACCATAAAAGGCTGGGTCATGGATGATGAACGTCTGAAAAATGGAGGTTCAATACTTACGACAGAATATTTTGACCGTTTGCTTGAGCAAATTCGTGAAATTCGTCTGTCCGAACGTAGATTTTATCAGAAAATAACCGATATATATGCTACAGCTCTCGATTATGATTGTACCGCAAAAACAACCAAGCAGTTTTTTGCAAAGGTTCAAAACAAGATGCATTATGCAGTGCATGGACATACAGCAGCAGAGTTGATTTATGAGCGAGCAGATGCAGATAAGCCACACATGGGATTAACTACATGGGCATCAGCACCTGAAGGCAAGATTGTAAGAAGCGATGTGAGTATTGCAAAGAATTATCTTTCAGAGAAGGAAATGCGCTCATTAGAGCGTATTGTATCCGCTTATTTGGATTTGGCTGAAGATCGGGCAGAACGCCATATTCCAATGACAATGGAGGATTGGGCAAAACGACTGGATTTATTCCTGATGGCAGATGACAGAGCGGTCCTTCAAGATGCAGGCAAAATCACAGCAGAGATTGCTAGAGAAAAAGCCGAAACTGAATTCGAGAAATATCGTGTTGTTCAAGATAAACTATTTATGTCTGACTTCGATAAGTACTTGCTTGAATTAGAAGAGAATATGAAGAAGTAGTTGTGATGCTTCATGATAGTATTTGCACTCTAGAAAGAAAACATAATTGTTTTATCCTTATTTGTCGTTATTCGTTACAGAAATTGAAAAAAAATCAAAAGTTGACACGAATACTTGGGAATAACGCTACTGTGTTATATAATATTGCCATGGAGCTATGTTATGAAACTTTATAGGCGAGAAAAGTATTTATCTAGGATGCGTGCATTTTTTCATGCTGATGACCTTATAAAGGTGATAACAGGCATACGAAGATGTGGAAAGTCTAGCTTAATGGAGACCATCAGAGAGGAATTAAAAGAATCTGGAGTCTCAGAGCGCAATATCATATATATCGATTTAGATAAAAGAGGGTACAAGAGCATCAAGAGTGCAGAACAACTGGATTTGCTGATTGAATCTTATGCTGGTATTTCAGGGATGAAATATCTCTTCATCGATGAAATACAGAATGTCAAAGGTTTTGAAGAAGTTATCAATGGCTTTAGAATGGAAGGTGGTTATTCTATTTTCATAACAGGATCTAATTCATATCTGCTCAGCGGAGAACTTGTTACGAAACTAACAGGAAGATACCTTGAGTTTGAGATGTATCCTCTGACATTCGATGAATATGAAGATATAAAGAGGTTTTATAGGAAAGAGATAAATCCAAATTCCGAAATAGAACTTAACAACTATATTTTGGAAGGAGGCTTTCCCAGAGCAATTCAAATAGATAATCTTTCAGACAAAAGGACATATGTTAGAGGAATCATTGATGAAATTTTTGAGAAAGATATTAAGCGAAGAGTTGAAATCAAGAATGTTGAGTCTTTTGAACTAGTCCGAAATTATATTATCAATAATTTTGGTGCAACAACTAGCATTAATAGGCTACATGAAGCACTGGTGAAAAATGGAATAGTAATCAGTCGCGCAACTGTAACGCGATATATAAAAATATTGGCTGACGCAAAGATTCTTTATGAATGCAAACGATTCGATATAAAATCCAAGAGAGCACTTGCTGGAGAACAAAAATACTATATTGCGGATTTGAGTTTTTACTTTGCTGTAAATACTGATAACCGAATAAACTACAGATCTTCATTGGAAAACATAGTTTTCCTGTATGCAAGAAGTTTAGATTATGCAGTCAGTGTTGGTCGCATTGGAAAACTTGAATGTGATTTTATTCTACGTAATCGTGATATGGATTATTCTTATGTGCAGGTTGCTTATAAGATGCTTCAAAGCAAAGACACCGAGGACTGTGAATATAGACCTTTGGAGAGTATACGGGATAACTATAGAAAATATGTCATGACTACAGACTATTTAATACAAAAGCGAAATGGCATAACACATGTCAATCTAATGGATTTTATAGGAAAGAGTATGCAGTTTTGACACTAGCTATTTTTTATGACGGAGATGCAAAAGATGAATGAGTATTACCCACCTTTTCACACAACAGATAAGATTACAAACCTGGTTGCTGAGATCTGTGAGCAGATTGGTCGAATAACTGTATTCTCTCATGGAAATCTGAATCCTCATTTGAGACGAGAGAACAGGATAAAGACAATTCATTCTTCTTTAGCAATAGAGCATAATTCACTTTCGCTTGAGCAAGTAACTGCAATTATCAATGGTCAGCGTATTTTGGGAAATCCAAATGAGATTCGAGAAGTCAAGAATGCTTATGACTCTTATGAGATTATGTTGGAACTTGATCCATATTCAATTGAAGATTTGCTTAGAGCTCATGAAATAATGATGAGGCACTTAATAAATGAGAATGGAAAGTTTAGAAGTGGGGAAGTTGGAGTGTATAACGGAGAAGTTGTTATACATATGGCTCCTCCTCGAAGCTTAGTATCTGGGCTAATCAATGATCTCTTTGCTTGGTATCAGAAGTCAGAAATGCATCCTCTTATTAAGAGTGCTGTTTTCCATTACGAATTTGAGTTCATTCATCCTTTTTCAGATGGCAATGGTCGTATGGGGAGAATGTGGCACAGTCTCTTATTGGGAAAATGGAATGAGATATTCTATTGGCTTCCGATAGAAGAGCTCATACGCAGTCGTCAAAACGAGTATTATGATGCTCTAGGAAAAGCAGATAAAGAGGCCGACAGTTCTTCTTTTGTAGAGCTGATGTTGAAAATCATTTTGGAAACACTGATAGAGACTTCTGTAGTAGGAAAGACTGATTCAGAAGATATAGTTCAGAAAATGCTTAACATTATTGGAGATGAAGAGCTGTCTCTTGTAGAAATCATGGATAGACTAGGATATTCTCATAGGCCGACATTCAGAAAGAATTATCTGAATCCAGCACTGAACCAAGGGCTTATAGTCATGACTCTTCCTAAGTGTCCTAATAGTCCCAAGCAAAGGTATAAAAAGAAGTAGCTTAGTCGGTATTAGACTAAGAAAGCGACTAAGTTAGCGACCAAGTTAAGTTTACAATCGTGCTTTTACGTTTGTAAAAATCTTGGAAAAGTTGCATTGCTTGGTGGAGCTAATAATGACATCTAAATTGCATGAAAATTTACTTGACTAGCTGTATATCTGTTGTACACTCATTGTATACAATAAGTATACAGAAGGAAGTTACGCTATGAGAATTGTTGATGTGAAAGTAGGAGCATATCAAGGAAAGCATAGGCAGCCATATTCAAATGGCAAGTACACATACGCTACAACTGATATTTGCATATGTCGTGTTATTACAAATGAAGGAGTAGAAGGAATAGGCTGGGCTCATGGCACTGAGGTTGTTTATCATACAATGCTCAATCTTAAGCCATACATTATTGGTCAGGATCCTTTTAATACTGAGAGAATCTGGAACTCAATGTATCTTCCGAAAGTATTTGGACGTAAAGGCTTTGAAACAAGAGCGATTAGCGGCATAGACATGGCTATGTGGGATATCATGGGAAAGGTTGCTAATAGACCTATCAGACAGCTCATGGGTGGCTATAGAGATACTATTCCTGCTTATATTGCTGGTGGTTACTATGAGAAAGGAAAAGGTTTCAAAGAACTTCAGGATGAGATGAAGGAAAATATCAAGAAAGGCGCAAAAGCTATCAAGATGAAAATCGGAGCAGCTTCTGTTTCTGAAGATATTGATCGTATCGATGCTGTAAAAGAAGTTATTGGAAAAGATTGCAAACTACTTGTTGATGCTAACAATGCATATGATAGAATCACAGCACTTAAAATGGGAAGAGAGCTTGATAAGAGAGATATATTCTGGTTCGAAGAGCCTCTTTCTCCAGATGATATAGAAGGTTCAGCAGAGCTTAGGAGAAAAATCGATACTCCTATAGCTATTGGAGAAAATGAATATACAAAATGGGGATTCAAGGAACTGATTGATAGAAATGCTGCTGATGTATATAACACAGATGCTTTAGTTCTTGGTGGACTTACTGAATGGAAGAAGGTTGCAGATTATGCACAAGCTTCTCATGTCCTTATTGCTCCTCATGGAGATCAGGAAATCCATTCTCATTTGGTTTCAGCAATACCTAATGGACTTATTGCTGAATACTATGACACAAACCTCAACTCATTATTGAATGCAATGTTCAAAACACACATCGTGCTAGATGAAAATGGAGAAATTGCAGCTCCATCTGGTCCTGGTGTAGGTGTGGAAATAGATTTTGAGGCACTAAAGAAATATCAGATTTATTAAATCATAAATCCACAGTTTTCATAAAAAAGGAGAAAAAAAGATGAAACGTATCCTAACTTGTATGACAGCGCTTTTGCTTATTGCAGGAATGGTGTTTGCCAATGGAACTGCCGAAAAGGCAACTTCAGAAAGCAATGGTGAATTGAAGGGCACTCTGAAAATCTGGTCAACATTGACTCAGCAGGAAAGAGCAACAGAACTTGAGCGTCTAGGTGAGAAATTCGAAGCACTTCACCCAGGTGTGGATGTACAGATTTCTGTTATGCCTTGGAGTGGTGTTCTTGATAAGCTTATGGCAGCAATTATGGCAGGAAACCCACCTGATTTGACTGTTGTAGGACAAGGTACTCCTCAGACTCTGTCAGAGAGTGGTGGCTTAAAGGAACTATCATCATTTATTGATAAAATAGGTGGAAAGGATTCATTCCTAGGAACAAGCTTATCTGTTCTTGGTTCTAGTACAGATGGTGGTGTTTATGCAGTTCCTCTCTATATTACTCCTGTTGTAGCTTATTACCGTGAAAGCTGGGTTAAAGAAGCTGGAATTGAAAAGCTTCCAGAAACTTGGGAAGAGTATTACGAGCTATGCAAAGCTGTAACAGATCCATCTAAGAATCGCTATGGCTTTGGTATTCCTCTTGGAGAAGGAAACCATGCTGTAAAGACTATCTGGTCTTTCTTACAGGGAAATGGAGTTAATCTTGTAAATGTCGATGCTAAGGGTAACTGGTATGTAGATATAGATGCAGAAGATAAGGCTGCTATGGTTGAGACATATAACTATCTCTATAAGCTTGTTAAGGATTGTTCTCCTTCAGGTATTCTTAGCTATACACAGGCTAACGTTAGAGAACTTGTAGCTAATGGAACTATCATGTCTAGAATCGATACTCCAGAGATTTACTACAATGTAATGAAGATCTCTCCAGAATCTATTGATGATGTTAAGTACTTCCAGATTCCTCCTAGAAAGACCAATTCTCAGTACATGGGTTGGGTTGGATTCTCTGTTCCAGAAAAAGGAAACTCAGAACTTGCAGAAGCATTCCTTGAATATTGCTACACAGGCGATAACTTACTTGATTTCTATCTAAGCTATCCATATGCAATGTTCCCAACAAAAGCTGATTTGTTCCATTCAGAGAAGTATCAGAGTGGACTTCCAGAAGTTCTTAAGCCTATGGTTCCAGATATGGCAGTTGAGATTCTATCTCACTCCGCTTCAATTGCACTTGCAGCAGGTCCTTTCCCATATGCAGGTGAAGTAGAGCAGAGCGGTATTCTAACAAATCCACTTATGAAGATGTTTACTAATGGCATTTCTGCAGAAGCTGCTGTAGATGAAGCAATTTCAGGATTGAACAATCTTTTTAGATAAGGAGATTATCATGAAGAGAGATAATTCCAAAGAATGCAAGAGAAACCTAGAAGATAGAATGAGTAAACAAGGTGTTCTTCTCTATCTTCCAGCTCTTGCCGTGATATTTCTGGTAATTGCATTTCCTTTAGTGTATGCACTTATAATGAGTTTCACAAACTATAAGCCAACGCTGAAGAATGTATCATTTATTGGCATTGACAATTATATACGTATTCTCAGCGATGTGAAATTCTGGAAAGCAATGGGAAGATCTCTCTTCTTTACTATTTGTTCGCTTTCGCTGCAAATCGTGCTGGGGCTGGCAATGGCCCAGCTACTGAACCATAAGAGATTGAGGTGCAAGATGCTTTTCAGAGGCTTGGCTATAACTCCATGGCTTATTCCTACTGTTTCTGTTGCATTGATATTCAAATGGATGGTCAATGACCTATATGGAATAATCAATTTCATGCTTGTTGGTATTGGTGTAATTGATGAGCCATATGCGTGGATGAGCCATGGATGGTCTGCGATGCTTATCTTGATTGTAGCAAACGTATGGAGAGGAACTCCTCTCATGATTACGATGTTCTTGGCAGGCCTTCAGGGAATCCCTGGCGACTATTATGAGGCAGCGCTTGTAGATGGAGCCAATGCTTGGTATTCATTTCGCAAAATAACACTTCCACTGCTGCTTCCTGTAATTATGGTTTCTGGCGTCTTACGATTCATATGGACATTCAACTTCTATGATTTGCCTTGGGTTATGACTCAAGGAGGCCCAGCCGAAGCTACCCAGACTACTCCTGTATATGCATATAAGTCAGCTTTTAGCGCATATCGTCTAGGCGAAGGCTCTGCTGTTTCGATAATACTATTCTTCGTTCTTATCCTTTTTGCTCTTGTTTATTTCAAAGCAAAGAAGATGCAGGACAAAATCTACAAATAAGAGGAGATGATATCGTCATGAATAGAAGAAATAAAGAACGCGCGAAAGATATTGGCATAAATGTATTGGCAATAGTATGTTTAGTGCCTGTCATATTCCCAGTTTATTGGCTTTTCATCTCTGCACTTCAAAGTCCTAGATCTATAATCCAGATTCCACCGAAACTATTTCCGAATGATTTCTCTCTGGAATTCTTATCAAATGTATTTTCACAGTTTGGCATAGGGAAGTTTCTTCTCAATAGTGTATTGCTATCTGTCTTATCTACATTCTTGACACTGTCAATTGCATGCTTAGCTGCATTCAGCTACACATGTTATAAATACAAAGCAAAAGAAACCTTTTCAAAAATGGTGCTTTTTGTGCATATGTTCCCACAGATTCTCATAATCATCCCTATATATTTATTGATGAGCCGATTGCATCTCATCAATACATGGCTTGGACTGATAATCTGTTATATAGCTTTTGAGATGCCTATATGCGTGTGGACAATGCAATCCTATTTCGAGACAATCCCACGAGATCTGATTGATGCTGCAGAAATCGATGGTCTTAAACGAATACAGACACTTCCTAAAATATTCCTGCCTGTAGCACTTCCAGGCTTAGCTGCATCTGGAATAATGACATTCATCGGAATATGGAACAACTTCTTGCTTGCAAATACTCTCTTGATAGATGAGTCAAAGAAGACACTACCTGTTATTGTTGCTGATTTCGCTTCACGTGACAGCATGCTTCAAGGTGATATTCTTGCAGCTTCACTTATCGTGTGCGTGCCATCATTCTTCTTTGCTCTATTTGCTCAGAAGTATCTTGTAGGTGGATTAACAAATGGTGCTGTAAAGGCATGATTTAAGGAGACAGCAAATGAAGATTACAGATATTAAGACCAGGTTCATCGATGCTTTCATGTTTGTTGAGGTATATACAGATGAAGGTATTAAAGGAATAGGTGAATCTGGAACGTGGGCTTTTCTAGAAGCATCAGGAGAAGCTGTAAATACATTCAAAAGATATTTAATTGGTAAAGATCCGCTCTTGATTGAGCAGCATTGGCAGACCTTATACAGATGCTATCATTTTCGCGGTGCTGCAATTATGGGAGCATTGTCTGCTATTGATATTGCCCTATGGGATATAGCTGGAAAGTATTATGGTGTTCCTTCCTATAAGCTTCTAGGAGGTAAAGTACGTGATAAGGCTCGTGTTTATTATCATGTATTTGGTTCATCAAGAGAGGAGCTCATAAAAGGGTGCATTGATGCAAAGAAGAAAGGATTTAAAGCTGTTGGCCATCTAACACCTTTCATAAACGAAGAGAGAACAAAAGTTGCGCCAATCGAGCCATTTGCTAAAAAAATAGAAGAGGGCGTTGAGAGTGTACGCCAATATAGAGAAGCTGTTGGCAATGATGTTGATTTGTGCATTGAGATGCATAGACAGCTGACTGTTGCTGAGGCAATCATATTTGGGCGTGCAATCGAGAAATACAATCCTATGTTTTATGAGGATCCTGTGCGTCCAGATAATTTTGATGACATGGCAGAAGTTGCTGATAAAGTTGCGATTCCAATTGCAACAGGCGAGAGATTCCATACGCTTCAGGAATTCGGGATGCTAATAAAGAGAAATGCATGTCGTTTTGTAAGACCTGATGTTTGTATGTGTGGTGGAATAACAAATGCAAAGAAAATAGCTGCTTTGGCAGAAGCTTATAATGTTCAGGTTGTTCCTCATAATCCGCTCTCTCCTGTAAGTACAGCTGCATGCATGCAAATTGCTGCTTCAGTTCCTAATTTCGCTATTCAGGAATTCCCTTTAGGCGAGGCTGAAGCACCTAAAAATGAAATAGTTAAGAGCACAATAAAGCTCGAAGATGGGTATCTTATTGTTCCAGATGCGCCTGGAATAGGCATTGAGCTTGTTGATGGAATTGAGGAGAAATATCCTGCTGTACCAAGACCGTATGTAACTAGATTAGCCGAAGATGGCTCTGTTTTTGATCAATAAAGGAGGAGTGATAAAAAGGTAAATAGAAAGGATGTTGCACTATTTCTTCCAGTAATGAAACAATAAAAGTGA
>CAKQJZ010000071.1 GCA_934247875.1 uncultured Spirochaetales bacterium | reverse complement strand
TATGGATTTAACGCGATACGGTAGAAAGGTAAAAACAAGTTTAGTAGCTTAAGTCATCCGCACAGGTCGAATAAATTGGGAATCTTTTAATAAATTAGAGCTATAATCACCTTTCTTGAATAAAAGATGCATGGATTATAGCTCTTTTTATTTATATGTATCTAAACAAATTAATTAGCTGACTTCCTAAATTGTAGCCATTTTACTTCCGATTTTATTAGCTTTTTACTTCGGACTTTGTGGAAAAACAATTATTTGCATTTATATGTCTAATATGGTGCATTTTGTTGTGTTAATGAAAATTATCTTTGGCGTATTTACAGGTTCCTTGAAGTCTCTGGCTTTTGCAGCGCCTCTTGTTAATGCATTCTTCTATGACAATTATATTGTGGCAGAAGAAATCATAATCATGATTGTTGTATATTATATTATCTCGCTTGTTCTGACAGGTTATATGGCAAGATTCTTATTGCAAAAGAAAGCGGGGCTTTCTATTGCTTCTTAATCTTAATTCGATACAATAAGAACTATCGGAGGTCGGTATGAAGCCAACACTTGTTGTAATGGCAGCTGGCATGGGCTCACGCTATGGCGGAGTCAAGCAGATTGATGCTGTCGGAATGCACGGAGAAACTCTTTTGGATTTTGGTATCTATGATGCAGCTCATAATGGATATGGAAAAGTAGTATTCATTATCCGCAAGGATATCGAGAAAGATTTCAGAGAGCGTTTATTTGATCGTATTGCTAGAAACATGGATGCTGAGTATGTATTCCAGTCCAGAGAGGCTCTCTTGACAGATGAAGAGATTGCTTTAAGCAAAGACAGAACTAAGCCTTGGGGAACTATCCAGGCAATACTTTGCTCTGAGAGTGCTGTTAAGACTCCTTTTACTGTAGTCAATGCAGATGATTACTATGGCAGAAGTGCATATGTGACTATGGGTGAGTATCTATCTAAGCTCAATAATGATGACAGAACTCATGCTATGGTTGGTTTTGTGCTTAAAAACACAATGTCTCCATCTGGCTCTGTAACTCGTGCAATATGTGTAGAGAAAGATGGCATTCTTCTAAGCATGGAAGAGAACCCTAAGATTCTCTGGAAAGATGGCAAAGTTGTTACACTCAGAGATGAAGGGGAAGTTGTCTTAACTGGCAATGAATTAGTTTCAATGAACTTCTTCGGCTTTACTCCTAGAGTATATGATAGCTTCAGAGAGTACTGGGAAGAGTTCAAGAAGACTTCTATCAGAGAGCCTAAGAAGGAGTGTTTGCTGCCTAATGGCGTATCAGAGATGGTAGAGAAGGGCGAAGGCTCAATCAGAGTACTATCATCTGATGATAAGTGGTTCGGCATGACATATCCAGAAGATAAGCCAACTGTAATGAGGGAACTCAGAGCTAAGATTGAATCAGGTTATTACCCTGAGAAGCTTTGGGAGAAATAAGAGTATGAGAGGTGCCGGCTGGCACCTCTTCTACATTTCTGGCAGGCTTCCAAGATCTTTGTAGCCTTCTCCTAGTACATGTATAGTGTCTTGAATGATCAAGAATGCTCTTGGATCAGATTCCTTTACTTTCCTTACAACTTTAGAAATATCTTTATTGGGAATTACAGTCATAAGCATCTTTCTCTTAGTTTTTAAAAATAGCCCCTCTGCATCGATTATTGTCCCGCTTCTGTCCAGTTCTTTGACTATATATTCATTGACTTCTTCAAGATTGTCTGAGATTACATAGACAGTTTTAGCATACCCTGTACCCATTGGCATCATTGCTTTATCGATAACAATAGATAGAAGCATTACAACGAATATCGCATAAAGTGCGCTTTCAATGCCGAAGATGAATGCAGAAGCGAAGATTATTGCGCCGTCGACTATCATGAGTGCACTGCCAAGCTTCAAATGTGTCAGATGGGCAAGCACTTGCGCAATTATATCTGTGCCGCCTGTATTTGCGCCTGCTTTGAATACTAGTCCCATTCCGATGCCGCTTAGTATTCCACCATATAGTGCTGAAAGCCAGTATGACATGTCTTTGCTATAATCTAGGATTCCTTCAACACCGAATATAAGGTCGAATATGAATGTGAATAATGATAATAGCAATGTCCCTAAAAGTGTTTTTAAGCCATAGATTTTCCCAAAGAAAGCAAGTCCTACGAAATATAAAAGCACAGATACCAAAAACATCCAGAAGGAGAGGCTGATACCTGTAACATGGAATAATATGATAGCAACACCACTGGCGCCGCCTGGTGCTAGCTTTGCAGGGTTTAAGAAGATAATCAGCGCAAGTGCAGTAAGCGCTGTGCCTAGAGTTATCAGAAGATAGTCTATGATTGTGTCGCTTTTAGTCTTCATAGCTTGTGGTCTATAGCCTTTCGTTCATTATTCATTCTATATAGAAGCTTCTCTGCATCGCTTTCGACAATCAATAGATCTCTGACTTTCTCAGATATAAAGCCTAATGCTGTTGCTTTATCAAGAAACTCTATGAATGGATCCCAGAATCCATTTGTATTTAAAAGTGCGATATTCTTCTGATGGTACTCAAGCTGTCTCCAGGTATAGATTTCAGCAAGTTCTTCGACTGTTCCTATTCCGCCTGGAAGTGCTATGAATCCATCTGATAGATCATACATGAGCTTTTTTCTCTCATGCATGTTCTTCACTAGCACTAAGCGGCCATAGTTCATCTCTTTCACAACAGAAGGAATGTTCATGCTCTCCGGAAGCACACCAATGACTTCTGAGTTTTCAGAGGCACATCTAGAGACAACGCCCATCAGGCCTTTAGCGCCGCCACCATATATCAGTTTGATCTTTTTCTCGCCTATAGCTCTTCCGAGTTCTTCGGCACTTTTTCTAAAGCAGTCATCTAGTCCGAATGAGGATCCTGCGAAGACTGCAACGCTTTTAATATTACCCATTTCTTGAGTATAGCACATATGTTAATTGTTGCCCGATGGATTGGTTTTAGGTATTATTGTATTAACTCGGTAATACCAAGTTTGGAGAGAATTATGAGAAATTTTAAGAAAACTTTATTTGCTATGGCTCTTATAGCTTTAGTTATATCTCCTATCTTCGCAATCCAAGTCATGAATGTAACATGGCAGTGGAGTTTAGACGATACTGAAGTTACAGCTTATCGCTATCAGCTTAATGGGGAAGAGGATGATAAGTGGACTGTAGTAGATGGCAGCGTTGGCGAATATAGCGCTACATCATTAGATCCATATAGCGATTACACATTATACCTTCAGGCATCATACGATGGTTCTCTCTGGTCAGAGAGTGCTCAATCTACTGCTAAAGCAATGCTAACTCATCCTGTAGCAGTTGAAGGAGAGGCTGAGGTTCTTGGAACTAAAGCAGCTATCAGAGTATATGATGATTCTATTGAGATTACATATCCAAGTGATGTTGTAACTCCAAATGATGCTAAGTCTTTCTTAGACTTCATCAATAAGAAGTACAGCGACTATCTAGTAGGCGCAAGCTTCGAAATCAGCGAAGGCGAGACAGTTCTCTCACTTCAGTATAAGCTCACTGAAGATGATAAGAGTGCAGTTGTAGATATCTTCAAATCAGAAGTTGATGCATATATCAGCGCTCTATTTGCTCCAGTAGTTGAAGAAGCAGCTCCTGTAGTAGAAGAGGCTCCAGCAGTTGTTGAAGAGCCTGTTGTAGCTGAAGAGACTCCTGCAGTTGTAGAGCCAGCAGCAGAAGAGCAGCCAGCAGTTGTTGAGGCTCCAGTTGTAGCTGAAGTTCCTGTTTCTGAACCAGCTCCAGCTGTTATTGAAACAGCACCAGTTGAAGCAGCTCCTGTAGTAGAGGAGGCAAAGGCTCCTAAAGCTAAATACTCTAACTTCCGCTTCTCTATGATTCCTACTCTTGGTGCTGAGTATAGATTCGATAACTTCACATCATTTGAGAAAGACAATATCTATCCACGTGCTGCTATTGCATTTGATTTTGCTAATATCATTCCAATGGGCCGCCACTTCGGTCTTGGCCTCAGATCAGATATAAGCGTTGGCTTGATTCCAAGTGATGCTGGCTACAGCGCATTTGATTCATTCAAGTCTCTATTCAATTCTGATAACTGGTGGGAAGATAGCACAGCAGATCTTAAGCTTACAGCTACTATTTCTTCTAAGCATGCTAATTTCTATCTTGGTGGTGGTGTTGGTTATTCAATCATCAATCCTCCAATGGGAGAGGCTTATGCAGAGAAGTATGGCCACTCACTTGGCTCTCTTTCTTCATATTTCTCAACAGCATGGGGCCCAACAGGTATCGTTGGCATGAGACTCTATATGGGTAATGTATTCTCATTAGGACTAGAGGGAAGCTATCGTTATCTGCTACCAGCTGAGAAACACTATGTTTCAGCTAATCTAGCACTTGGATTCACATTCTGAGTTTAATATAGGCGCTAAGCCCAATGAAAAAGGCAATGTATGGATAGCTTCTGTATGTTGCCTGTTTTTTATAGCTAAGAGGCTTAAAGATTATTGTTCTTCTTGGACTTAATCATGGCAAATGCTATGAGAGTCACGATGATATATCCAATTAGAGATATAACAGATGACTCTATCCCAAATTCGCCACCAGTTATAGCAAATGATTTGCTTTCCAGGATATATGAGAATAATGAGCTAGAGTTTGCTTCTTCTCCTATATATAAGAATCCGAAATTGAGAGTATTCCAGAGTGCATGCACGATTCCACTGTTCCAGACAGAACCACTTTCGATTGCAATCATGGAGAACATGATTCCAACAAAAGTACCTGCGACTATTACCAACAAGCAACTTCCGATTGAGAAATCTGCGCCTATGATATGAACAATGCCAAAGAGTACAGAAGGAACAATGACTGCGACATAGATATTCCATTTCTCTTTTAAGAGATTAAGGATCACTCCTCTGAAGATCATCTCTTCTACAAATCCTGCTGCAATACCTATGAACATTATTCCTGCAGCAAGAGATGAGGAGATATCATTTGCACTTTTCTCTGATTTTATGAATTCTCCATTGAAGAACAAGATGTAGACACATTGAACTGATAATGGAAGCAAGAATGCAACAATTATCCAACGTAGCTTTATGTTCATCTTTGGTATTCCATATTCTGCGAGATCCTCTTTTAGAACTTTCCTGATTATTAGACTCAGAACACAATATACAGAGCCAAGATATAATGCTCCAGCTATGATATTGCATACTACTGCTGGCACCTTTATAAGTGCAAGCAATCTTGCAAACGATAAAGCTAAAAGCTGGCAAACAACCAGTATTGATATTGCTGCTAATATGCAGCCGATTATTCTCTTGATACTCATTTTCAAACCTCGGAAATTTATGATCTTCTTTTTTGAGTGAGCTTTATCATTGCTTTAGGCGATTTAGTGCTTCCATCTCGGTAGATTACACCAGAATCAATCAATGGATTTATTACATCATTTAGAAACCTTGTTCTGTTGGTATATGATAATTCAGCCTGAAGGTCTTTAACTTTCATTGGGCCATTTTTCTTTAAGAATAATAGTGTATCTTCTTGTTTTGTAGAGTATGTGATTTCTTTGGCAATCTCTTCCTCTTCGTACAATAAATCGAACAATGTCAATTTCAAGAATCCTGGATATATAGATACAACAGGCTGCAGCTCCATAGAATATCCTTTATAGGATTCTATCATTGTCAAGAACCCGGCACCTCCACGTTCCATTAAAGAAGCAACATCCAAAGCTGCGGAAATAATTGAATTTCTTCTGATAGATGGAATTGTACCTACTGGATATTCAGCATATCCCATTGGCAAAAGCCAAGAGCCTGGTGAGACAATTTCAATTCTGTTATTAAAGATGTCTACATCAATCTGCGTTCCTTGGAGTGAATAATCACGATGAGCAATTGCATTTACAAGTGCTTCTCGAATAGCATTCTGGGGGTACGACCTAATATCTTCGCGTCCTCCATTAGAGATTTTTCTCCATCCTGTTTTTGTGTTTCTCTCTAAGAAATTAACAGTATTCTCAAAAACTACAGGAATAGGACCCTTGAATCTGGCACTATCAAGCAAAGTCCCAACTTTGTTCATGCCTTTCCAAAGTCGACAGCAAATCAGAGTATCATCACCATCATATTTATCGCAGAACATCAGAAAACCGGATTTTACAGAGTCATCTGCAGCTATTATCTCTTCGTTTTGAAGTTCTTTCCTTGAAGGTATAGAGAACTCTTTTCTGTAACATCTACATAAGTCCAAATAAGCTTTCCAATTCTTTTCATCATATTTTATGGCTGTTGTTTCATTGTCTACGCCATAGTGTCTTTTTGCTAAGGCTATAATATCTTCAGGATTTGCTGGTGTTGAATTGCCGTCTCCTCTTATATATAAAATCTCGCTATAATCTCCTTTTCTGTATCTGACAATCGATTCTGAAGATTCAACCTTAACACAAAGAACAAAGCGCTCAGCAGAATCATCGATACCCTTTAGACTATATTTTATCTTTGCATGAGGAAAAATTGCTCGATCATTTATCTTAGCAATCAAGTTCTTGGTTCTGTCGATTTCTGCAAAATTCAAGCCAAAGGCTTCTCCTTCATCAGAAACACCAACAAAGAGAGTTCCTCCTTTTTCAGTATTTGCAAATCCAACAATTGTTTTGGCCCATTTGTTGGGTTCATCAGGGTTCAATATTGACTTGAACTCATACAAAAGGTCTTCTGCAGCAACTTCTGGAAACAACTCAGATATCTTCATGAGAAACTCCTATGAATTGAATTCTACATACATTATACAACATTGTACATACATTGTACAAACATAGGACAGACATTCATTTTTTCGTGGTACGGAAAACTTTCTTATAAGTAGATGTCATCTCCAGAGATTTGATCTACATCTTTCATCTTCTCTTCAAACCCAGAAAACGAGATGAATCCAATCTTTCTTATTTTGAGATCTTTTATATCTCTTATTTTCTTTATTTCTTCTCTCATAAGAGCTAGAGACAAAGGCTTAGCTAAATACTTAACTTCATATATATCGAAGGAATCTTTTCTTTTGAGAACGCAGTCAAATTCACCATTTCTTTTTCTTTTCTTATCATCATACCAATATGTGCCTATGTTGTAGATATCACCAAGGTCATTGGTCTTGGCCAATCTAGAAAAATAAGAACGTGCTATGCCTTCAACTCTGTAGCTGATAAATGTGTTGATGCTGGGCTGGATATACATACGATAGAACGTATCAGGGCCAAGTCTTCTGAGCTCTTCCTTGTATGAGAATACATATGTGTAATAAAATCTGACAAGGTTGTTAGAAATCATATAGAAGGTTTTTTTTCTATCTCCATGGTCGTTTATCGGAGATTCTTTTTCTACAGCTTCTATATCGATAAGCACATTCAGCTGTCTAAGAAGATTCTTCTCTTCTATTCCTTTTATTCTTTGGCTAATTTCACTAAAGCGTAGTTTTGAGTTCTTTAGTATATCCATTACAGCATTTGCTCCCTGTGCTTTCCTTAGTTCTTTGAAAAGACTGAATTCAAGATAAAATCGAAGAGGCGCATTATCCTGGAGAAATAGTCTCTTGACATTCTCTTCAAGAGACAGCTTTTCATCCAGCATCGACAATGCATTGGGATGTCCTCCAAACACGCTGTAGAATGCTGCCTTTTCATAAGAAGAGATTCCAGGGTAGAAGGCTGATGAATCTAGATAATCTAATTCTTTCAAATGCAATATGAGCTGGAAACGATTGAATAGAGGATTATCTTCATCCAATAGCTCCTTCATGTCTGTTACATAAGAGCCGCATAAGACAATTTTGATTCCTGTATTCTTGATTGAGTCAATGATAACCTGAAGATAGGAATCCATATTGCCCTTTGAAATATTCCTTTTCAAGTACTGGTATTCGTCAAGTATTATTATGAAATTACGATTGAAGGACTTTAGACTATCGAAAAAAGAGATGATGTCTTCTGCTGCAAGAACAGGAATTCGCAGTTGCATGCTGGCTTTCTTTGCCAAGTGTACAAGATTCTCTTCAACTGGAGCATCTAGGCACTCGTAGTACAAAACATTTTCTCTGTCTTCCACTGACTTCATAAGCAATGAAGATTTTCCAATCTGTCTAATTCCATAAACTATGGCAGCTGTGCTGTTTGCAGCTGCATAGAAAGCATCAAGAAGCGTTAATTCTTTATCTCTTTTCAAAAACATATCATTTCTCTCTTTATTTTATTCTATTCATAAATAGACTATTCGTAAATAGATAATTTAATAAGTCATAGATGATATGCCTGAATGCGATTTAGTCTTAGTTTAATGACACGGAGCGTATGCTTGCTTTCGTAAAGTATATTTAGTAACATTCTTTCTATATGAGAGCAGAAACGATAAAGAGGGTTCTTGATTTCAGGGATGAGAGAGACTGGAGGCAGTTTCATAACCCCAAAGATCTAGCTCTGTCTATATCGCTTGAAGCTTCAGAGCTATTAGAATTGTTCCAATGGAAGGATAGTGATGAGGCTGTTGCCAGAGGCAAGGCTGAGATGGCAGAAGAGCTTGCTGGCATACTTTCATATGTTATCTTATTTGCAGATGCAGTTGACCTCGATTTAGATGAGATAGTCTTATCTAAGATTGAGAAGAATGCGAAGAAATATCCTGTAGAGCTCAGCAAAGGGTCTAAGGAGAAGTATAATGTGCTGAAAGCACAATGTGAGGTGAAAGCATAATATGAAAAGTGGCCATTTATCTTCATGTGTTGGCTACCTTAGGTTCACTCTTGAGAGCGAAGGCTCTGAGATGAACGATGGCGAAGAGGAAGTATATCGCGATATTCTTGATGAAGATATCACAGCAGACGCAGCTATTGAGGATTATCTTCAGAGAAATAATCTTATCTATGTTAAGGCTTCCTTTGATCCGAAGACTCCATTTTATCCTGGCACTAAGTGCTTAGTTAATAATTTTGATATCCACGATAAAGCTATTTTGAAGAATGTCGATAAGACTCTCTCTACAATCAGAACTGCAGAGCTTTTTGCTGAAGATGATGAGTTTGTGCCATCTCTTGAGTCTTTCTTCTCTCTCCATAAGACTATGTTCTCAGATGTTTATCCATGGGCAGGAGAGATAAGAGTTGCAAACGCAAGCAAGCGCACAGAGTTTATGAAGCCTGAGTCTATCTCACGTGCTCTGGATGAGATTTTCAAAGGTCTTGCTTCATCTGATTATCTCAAGAACTTCGATGACGCTGATGACTTTATCAATGAGCTTGCGTTCTTTATGAGCGAGCTTGAGCTGATCCATCCATTCATCGATGGAAACGGCAGAGTAATCAGACTGTTTCTGACGCTTATTGCAAAGCGCGCAGGCTACTCAATTGGCTGGGCTGAAGTTGATCCTGATTATCTTTTAGAGGCTTCGATTACAGCTATCGATGGAGACTATCAAGCGTTGATAGGACTCCTGGAAGAGATAGTGCTTCCTATAAACGATGACTGATTAAGGTGACCTTAGGGTCACTTTTTATTCACAATGCTGACGATGCGAGTAGACATCATGTGAAGGGTTGAATACCCCGAGGCTTAGGTGAGATACATCGGGATCTAGTCTGATAATGGGCATTTTCGATTACGATATTTAGCCGAGATAGTCGTTGCTTTTGGGGCTTATAGAAGCAAGGTTAAAAGAACTTTTATATAAGAATGCAACAGATATCAGTTTCTCCCAGGTGGCAGAGTCAGAATCTCTGGCCACATCTACAGATACTGGGATTCCTATGATGGCCTCCTTGAGACTGCCAGAGTTCATACTATGACGATAAAGAGAAATGAATTTCTATTCATGATTGCAGATACTCCTATCACCATGGGTGAGAACAGGGATAAGAGATATGAGATATGAGGTTGGAATGGATTTCGGGCTCAAGACATTCCTGACGTTATCAGACCTGCTCTCGATGTGGTGCGTTAAAGCATGATATGAAGGATCTCAGAAAAAGGACATTCAAATGTGGAGCCTGTTCTTTGGAAATTGACAGTGCTATAAAGACTGAGGCTGGACGGGCCTCAGTGGTCTGAGTTAAAATGAGATGCCATTATTGGTACGCTTATCGCTTGTAGATCCAGAATCCAATGTGCTTCAGCCGTTGGAGTACGTGAAAAGCAGATTAGAAAGTGCATATTAAACAATGGGAATGAAGTTCTCCCTTGGGAAACCTAAACCGCTTTTTAGCTGATGACTTCTGCAATTATATATTCGCAGAAAGTCACCAGCTTTTTTGCGTTAAGAGGAGGAGAATTGAGGCTTCGTGCATAGTTGTGGGTAATAATAAGAAGAAAGAGAAAATAATTAAGGGATGGTTTTGATTGAAAAAGCCATCTCTTTTCTTTTATTGTGTAATTGCAAAAAAACCAAAAAGGAGAAAAGAGATGGTCGGTACAAATAGATTGGTCAAGATAGCGCTTAATGTCAATAACTGCAGAGTGATAGGAGCAAGGATTGTGCGTCTCAAAAGAATATTTCCATAGATGTCTCAAATGAAATATTCCAGCAATAACAAATACTCATGTAATAA
>CAKQJZ010000070.1 GCA_934247875.1 uncultured Spirochaetales bacterium | reverse complement strand
AAACCAGCGAATACTGTGCTAGCTGCTAGTAAAGCTACTAAAGCAATACTAAGTATTTTTTTCATACTTCCTCGACGAGAATATATGCAAATAGATTCGTGAAATGGTGATTTTTAAGCAAAAGTGAATAAATAGGTGAAGTAAAATAGAGGTTGTTGAGTGATTAGCCTTCGAAATCTGCTGCAGCTACATAATCCTTATAACCAGCTTCGAAGCCAGAAAGCTTGCCATAAGCTTCTTTGTAGGCAATATGTGAATAGTATTACCTTGATTTTAACATTTTTTCTCTTATCCTTTTTACTATGATTAATATTCTAACAACTCCAACTATGATTCCTCTTACTAATTACCTTTGGGGCAGTAAAGAGGAAAGTGAAAAGGGGTGCGTATATCTATCCCATAATGAATCAGTCTTAAAAGCGCAATTTAAGATTGAAGCGAAAGAACTTCGCCGTGAAGTGAAAGAGAATAATGGCCCTGTTTATACAGATAGCTGTTGCGAACTATTCTTGATGAAGAAAGGCGGAGAAGAGTATTACAATATTGAGATTTCTGCATCTGGTGCCATCTTGATAGGTAAAAGAAAGGATAGAGCGACTCGTATTCGTTTGATAGGAGATGAGTGGTGGAGTAAAGTTAAGAGAAATGTCACAGTTTTGCAAAATGATGATAATAAATCGGTGTGGACAGTTGATGTTGAGCTCGATCTAAAAGATTTTGACCTGGATAGTGAAGATCTACTTGGGAATATATATCTTTGTGGAGATAAACTTAAAGAGACAGTGTTTATCTCTTTATTTAATATAGACCTTCCATCTCCTAATTTCCATTGTAAGGAATTCTTTGGCTCGTTCAAGCTTTGTTAATGAGATATTTGATAGGCTATAAAAAGGCCAAATGTTGCTGTGATTATAGGCATTGAACCAATGTATGATGATGTAGAACTGTATTTTCTATTCGCTTTCTTGACGTGAAGATGTGGTTAATAAGTGTGTTGAATGAGTGTTTTTAATGTGTAGTGAATAGAATAGTGCAGTCGTTGGTATGGTTTTGCTTCTGCTCTTTGTGTATGCTCAAACCGTTTCAGGAGGTGCAGTATGGCACATAGAAAAGAGTTCTATCTCTACAAGAGGAAGAAGAAAAGAGGTAGCTACTGGTATGTATGCTACTTAGATAGAGAGAGTGGCAAACAGGGGAATGCAAAGAGCATTGATGTGCTTAAAGAGAAGCTTGGTGTTTTTGATAATACGCCAATTACCAGACGAGATGATGCTGTAATAGTTGCAAAGCGTGCGCTGGATGCTGGTATTATCTATCAAGATAAAGGTCTTATCACGTTTCGTGATTACGCTGAAGATTTCTGGTCTTTTGAGAAATCTGAGTATATCAAGATGAGGAACAATCTTAAGCCTGATTCAATAGGAATAGAGTATGCAAAGAACATGCTTTTCTTTATAAGGCGCCATGTGCTCCCAGCTCTTCCGCTAGATATCAAGCTACAAGCAATAACTACTAAGCACTTAGATGATGTTGTTAGAAGTCTATATGACAAAGGTCTCTCTTCAGGGACTATTCAATTGATTTCAATATCATTCACGCAGCCGCTTAAAGAGGCTGAACGAACAGGATTAATTGCGACTAATCCAGCAAAACGCATGATGAGGATTGTCAGGGTAGAGAAGGCTAGAGGGTGTTTGACACGCCAGGAAGTTGAAAAGGTCAGTAGCTATCTGAAATCCAATAAAACTGAAATCTACAGATCATACTATCTTGCAATCCTGGTTGCTATTTGCACTGGCATGCGCTCAGGAGAAGTCAGAGCGTTGAACAAGGCTGATTTAGAGCCGGCTGATGATAAGTGGACACGTGTAATAATCAGGCACTCACTTGCGCCATACACTGGCTTAAAAGGCACTAAAAGCAAGTATGATAGGGCAGTGCTGATTCCAAAGACTTTGGCTGATGCGCTTGTTGCTAATAGTGATAAAGAAGGCAGAGTACTCCCATCTAAATGGGGTGGCTATATCTCATCACCAACACTCAGAAATGAATTCTATAAGGTTCTTGATAAAATAGGCATCAAAGAGGAAGAGCGTGAAAAACGAAATATAACATTCCATTCCCTTCGTCATACATTCTCAACACTTGCACGAGATGAGGCTATAAGCCAAGAAGATAGAATGGTTGTTTTAGGCCATAGAAGCATTGAGATAAATGATAGATATACCCACCAAAGTGAAGAAGCTCTGCGCCATGTTTCCACATTGACAGCAGAGCTTTTTTCTCTTTTCAGGAGTGCATAGAAAAGTGCAGATTTTTGCCTATTTTAGGCTAAGCTGCCTATTATCTTTGAGTATCAAGCATGATGATTGTCTATCGAGGAACAGGCTAACATCTTCAGCTCTTCTAACCATTGCGCATGGGCTCATTGGCGAGAAATCGTCATAAAGCGTCATAGCTACTGCTTTTGCCTTTCTTTGGTCTGGGCAAGAGATGATTATCGACTTTGACGATAGTATTTCAGATACGCTCATTGTAATAGCCTGGTCTGGAACATCATCAACACTCTTGAACCAGCCTTCATGCATAAGCTGTCGCTTATTGCGTTTCTCAAGCTCTACTTTGATATATGAATCAGTGTTGTATAAATCAGCAGGAGGATCATTGAAAGCCAGATGTCCATTTTCACCAATACAGATGAAGACAACGTCCAGTGGATAGTTCTTCATCTCTTCATTCAGCTTCTTAAGTGTTTCTTCTGTCTTTTTGCTATCACTATCGATTGGATGGATAGAACCAATTGAAGGAAGGTATTTAAGGAGATTCTCATTCAAGAATACAAGAGAAGATGCTTTATCACTTTTGGTAATGCCAATGAACTCATCAAGCAGAAATACATTCACTTTATCCCAGTCTATATCTGCGTCTCTTAAGTTCTTAAGAGTCTGTATCTGGCTGTTTCCTGTAACGAATGCAACATTTGCAAAGCCTTTCTCTGCAATAGTGTTATTGATTTTCTCAGCGCCTGTTTTAGCAGCTTGTTTGCCAAGGTCATTCTTATCTTCACAAATTATAATTCTCATAGCGACCTCCAAGATAATCGTAGCAGAAAGGAAAATCTGATTACATTACAAATGTACTAAATTAATAAAAAATAGAATAGAACAAAAAACATTATCAAATTAATATGAGGGTGTTATGAAAAGCTCATCCCTTATGATATTCCATAGAGTATCAGACTTGATATATCTCCTTGTTGGTCCATTTATCGCAGCATGTGGCGTTGCTCTCTTTTATACTCCAGCCAAAGTAGTTTCAGGTGGATCTACAGGTCTTGCGACAATCATTTTCTATTTAACAGGCCTTGATCAGGGCGTTATGATGATGTGCATAAATGTGCCATTGATCTGCATAGGCATGTACGTTTTTGGTTTCAAATATGGCATTAAGACTCTTATAGGCTCTACGCTTTTGTCTTTTTGGATCTCTGTACTTGGGCATGTTACTGGGTATCATGGATTTCTAGATACATCAGAGCCTATCAATATATTGCTTTCAGCTATATTCGGAGGTATTCTGCTTGGCTCTGGAATAGGCATTACAATGAGAAGTGGATGCAATACAGGCGGAACAGATATCGTTGCGCAGGTAATCAACCACTATACGCCACTGAATATTGGCACAGTCCAGTTCTCTTTCAACTTCATAGTTGTTGCACTCTCTGGTGTCTTTGTCGGTATTCAGCCAATGCTGTTCTCAATCATTGCGATGTTTGTTTCAGCTCAGGTTGTAAACTACGTACTCACAGGTTTTGGCAATAACCTCGCAAAGAATGTATTCATAATATCTGACTATCATACAGCTGAGATATCACGTCGTGTTATTGCAGAGCTGCATCACACAGGAACTCTTATTGAAGCAACTGGCATGTATACTGCTCAAGAGCGAATAATATTGATGGTTGTTGTTCCTAACCATCAATTCAATGCGCTTATACGCATAATCAATGAAGAGGATCCTAAAGCCTTTGTATTTGTCAATGAAGCTTACCAAGTACTTGGCCGTGGCTTTAGGAACCTTAAGAAAGCTAGTGAAGAGAACTAGAGGAACAGTGAGATTATTACTGTAATGATTCCTGAAAATGGTATTGCTATACTCGATATAGCTCCGATATCTTCTCCAAGCTCTAGTGCTGTTACTGTGCCTAGCGCATGAGATGAGCTGCCAATAGCAATACCAGCAGCTACTGGATCGTTTAAGCGCAATAGCTTGATCAGTACAGGTGCAAATATATTTCCGAATAAGCCAGAGAGTATTAATGCGCAGACTGTTATTCCAGGTATTCCTCCGAGTGTTTCTGATACAGCTAGTGCTATAGGTGTTGTTACGCTCTTTGGAATCAAAGAGGAAGTGAGTCTGTCATCAAGTCCTAATATATTTGCAAGCACAATGATAGAACCAATAGAAACAATAGCTCCAACAACTGTACCAACAAGGATTGCTACAAAGTTCTTCTTAACGAGTTCTCTTTGTCTGTAGATAGAGAGTGCAAGGAGTGCTGTAACTGGAGCTAAGAACATAGTTACGATGTCTCCGCCTTCATTGAATGCTGAGAGTGGAATATCGAATATGAGAAGCACTCCGATTATTATCAGCACAGAGACAAGCAGCGGATTCAGAATTGACAGCTTTGTCTTCTTCTGCAAGAAGCCTGCGAATATATATGAAGCTAAGATGAGCACAAGTGAAAATAGCGGGTTGAATAGTATTTCTTCAATCATTTTGCGCCTCTTTTATTCATAAGCTTCTGTATCAGAAGAACTGTATAGCCAGAGGCTGCGAACACTAGTAAGAAAGATATGAATGAGATCAATACTATCTTCCACCAAGTGCTTTTCAGTAGCTCTAAGTGCTCAATAAGCCCAACGGTTGCTGGAATGAAGAAGAGCGCCATATTGTTCAATAGAAAGTCACCAGTTGTCTTTATAGACTCATCTTTGATGACATGTGTAAGCAGTAATATCAAGAGCAATAAAAGAGCTATGATAGTACCCGGAAAGTCAAATGGGAGAACATAAGATATTGCTTCTCCTACGATAGCTATAGCAAAAAGAATTGCCAGTTCTTTGTAGATTTTCATAGCCCCAATAATATGCAAAGTAAATTTGCTTAGCAATAGCTATTTATCTCTAAATTTCCACCTTTGTAGCGTTTTGAGTCTCTGATTTTCTGCTTTGTTCTTTTAAGCGTTTTCTCGTTTACTCCAGCAAAGAGCCTTAAGCTACTCTCATCATCTAGATAGAAGAATGAGAGAGCCCAACTAACTGCCATAGAGATGTAATACTCATCCTCGATATCAGATGCAATGATGTCCTTAATAAGAATATCTCTATCAAAATACTTGCGTTTGCCCATTAGATAGACTATCCCTAGACGCCTAGGAAAAACTCGCTCATCTTTTAAGAGATTATGGAAATACTCATACAAATCGTCTTTATCTCTCTTATTTACTTTAAATGCTGTTGCAGTAATATCTGTCTGATCCCAGGATGAGAGATAAGGCAGAAGCGCACCCAGAGAATCTGTTTTGTCTCTGAAAGGGCATTTCTTCTCGCTTAGTGCCAATGCCTTCAGGATAACGTCTTCGTGGTACTTTATCTCAATATCATCAGCTCTGATTTCTTTGGCAAGCATTCTCAGAACAGGTATTCTTATACCTGCTCTGGGAAGTGTATCTGTAGGCGAAAGACTCTTTGAGAAATCTTTATAGTTCCTATCAGAATATTTTGCGTATAGTGAATCAGTAACCATACTCTTCGCCGACTATGATGACTATTACTCTCTCTTTTGATTGCTGTCGTGACATGATAAGCGTATTTCTGCATATTCGCTCTTCTGAGTTGCATCCGTTTGCACATAGATGCCTTTCATCGAAATAGCGAGATACACAAACTCCAGTTTTAGCGCATGGCGTATCGCGTGTGAGTCTTATAGCATTAGCAGGAGCTGCATCACGCTTAACACGCTCAATAGCAGCGCGAAGATCTGTGACAAGCTTATTGTAGCCTGCAACTATCACAACATGCTCTGGCCCATATGAGATGGCAGATATCCTGTTTGCTCTGCCATCAACTTGGTATATCTCACCATGCTCTGTAATAGCATTTGCAGAAGTCAGATAGAACTCTGCGTTATATGCATCTTTGTACTCTTTGTGGTAATCGGTCTCTATTTCGATATACTCCATGATTCCACACTCTCTGAGTGTCATAGATCCTCCAGATGCTGTGTATGAACCTTTTGGAATCATAGTCTTGATAAGTGTGAGTGCTTCTTCTTTGTTGTTCACAAAAACAGCACGCATGTTGTTTTCTTCCAAATGCTTAAGTGTCTCTTTTACTCTTGCCTTTAAGGCTTTCTTCGAATTTGCGTCCATAGCTATATTTTACTTAGAGAAATTTTTTAAAACAAGGATAACTTTTTTATCCATTAAGTTTTTATATAATAAAGTAATATAGGCAAATCATTATAAAACAAATGCGAATATTCCCCAGTTTTACATTTTTAGGTGTTGACACAAAGCAAAAGATTGGGTAAATTCATTATGCAATCGACGTAGGGTAGAGCAGTTGGCAGCTCGTCGGGCTCATAACCCGGAGGTCGCAGGTTCGAGTCCTGCCCCTGCTATAGTGGTATCTGGGCTGTCGAGTGAGCAAAAGCCACCGGCAGATGTGGTTTCCAGACCCGAAAAAAAGATGCAATCCGTTCTGAGGGGGCAATGGCACCGGAGTGGGTTGCTTTTTTTTATACCTTTTTGTAGCTTTTTAGGCGTTCTAATAGCTTTTCTTTATCTCTTTTTGATTTTGCTTTTAAGATACTAGTTCGTATAGATTTAGACTCTTTTATTTTTATAGCACTTGTTTTTTCACTTGAATAGAGAATCTCATCGATGTTCTTTGAACATCTAATTAATTCGTTTTCATTAATTAAAAATCCAATCCTTTCTACAAAGGATGCTCTTGATTCATCTAGTTTTCTGTGCCATATGTCATTTTTTAGTTTTTTCTCCATCCAAAGAGAAAGACCCAGAGAGTAATCTTTATTCTCTCTTATATATTTTCTCAACTTTAGTTCATCTTTTAGTCTTAATAGAGAAGCTTTAATTGCACCAATAAGGGAATTATTTGATATAGTTTTCTTCTTATTGTTTTTCGCTTCTCCATTTCTTTTTATATGTATATTTTTTAAAACTATAATAAAAGAAACAATAGCAATGATAAGGAAGAAGGCAAAAACAATAACCTTTAAGACACTTTCTCCAATTGTTCCTGTTACTACCTCTCTTCTATATTCTCCATCAGCAGGCTTTGGAAGAATATCATAATTAAGCTTTGGCTTAATACTTGGTAACAATGAAATAAGATAGAGAAGGAAGGTATAGATTCTCTTTGCAAGTGCTACTATTTTATACCAAAAGCTTACTAAGCCTTTCCCTATTGTTGGGGCATATTTATCAAGCAAGAATACAAGAAAAAGAGTTATTAAAGTTACACATACTGTAAGAATCCAGCCCTTTTTCTTTCCTCCTTGTCTCATTGTTAGGATTGTTACAAGTGAGATTGTTGTTGCGATAATAGGGTAGGCTATCGTTATTCTGTTTGCATTATTTGACAGTAGATAGAAAATAGTAAAGATTAAAGAAAAGAGTGAGATATCAAATAGTCTTAGTATGCTTTTCTCTCCAGTTTCTTTTGTTAATGCTTTTACTGAAAATGCAGAGATAAGGACAAATAGAGGGATAAAAAGAAATGAGATAAAAAGTGAGGTTGTCGTTCTTAAAAGGATAATAGTCACTTCAAAAAGAACAATGACAATGAGATTAAAGATAGCTATTGAAGAGCCACTTCTTTCTCTCTTTAAAAACATATTATTAAAAAGAGTGATAATAGGAGTATAAATAACAAGAAAGATTGGTAATGGTCCACCACCATCCTTTAGAAACAAAGAGATAATAGTTGCGATTAGAGAGGAGAGAATTGTTTCTTTTGCCACAGTAGGAAATAAGTTCATTTCTTCCTCCTTAACGATGATAGCGTTATAGCTTTGTATGGTATTCTTTCTTTTCCTTCCTTAGTACTAACAACTGTTATCTTTTCTTCTGGTATTTCCTTGATAAAAGGAAGTCGTAAAATATCACTAGAAAAAGCAGCAAAATAGAATATTTTCATCGAGTCTTGACTCGAAATGATAATTTCTTCATCTCTAAATGAAGACTCTTGTCTTATCATCTCAGTTCCATTTCGATTTAAAACATCCTTTAATGGTTCGTATGAAGCTAAAGCCGATAATTGGCTATTAAGGCCATCTAGACCTTTTATAGTTTCAGCTTTTGCATAAAAAGAATCTGGAAGGGAGAGATATGGAAGGAGATTTCTTTCGTCTAAGCTAACAAGTATCGATGCAATAATTGATATACATTCTTCAAGTTCTTCTTTCATTCCAACAGGGCCAGAGAATGACTCTCCATCAAAAATGATGCTTATGCTTTTTGGGAGTATCTCTTCATAAACATTAGTCTGCAGTGGTAGTCCTAGTGCAACTTGTTTCCAATTTATATTCTTTACTTTATCAAAAGGAAGATAGTCTCTTGTAGATCTTATTACAGTAATATCGCTCATGATACCTCTTGGACCTGTAGACGAATTCCAATGGTTCTTTATAAAAGGATCTATATTAACATCTACAAGACGAGGATATACTACTAAGCTTCCAGGCCCATTCATTGGGATGTTTGCTTCTGAGAGTCCAAAGCCATCTCCTGAAGATAAGTACCAAGAACTAAGATGTGTAATTCCTCGTTCTTTGGCCTTTAGCTTAAATGTGAATTCAGCCTCCTCGTACCACATTATACGACCAAGCTTTTCTTCTCCAATTAGTGCTGTAGATTCAAGCCTAGACGACAAAAGAGATATTTCGCTACTCTCAGGAATCCTTGTCTTTTCAGGTACAATTGATAGTCTCTTTGAAAGTGGCATCGTAATCTTAATCCAAAGTAACGGAAGGAGCTTGTTGTTTTTTATTTTAAGCTTTGCCTCAATATCTTTATCTGGAAATGTTGCGTGACTAGAAAAAGAGAGCGATGCTTCAATATGTTTTGTAGCTCTTTTTGCCCATAATCTAGAGATAAGAGAAAAGAAGAATAAAATGGCAAAAAGTGCCATTAGTAGACCTTCTCTTTGCAGTGCCATTACTATGCAAAGAACAAAAGAAGCAACAATTGCAGGAATAGTAACAAATAAACTAGATCGAGAGAAGGAATGTGTACTTCTCATTTTATTTCTTTAATTCTCTCTGGTATTTCTACTCTTGATAAAATATCGTCAAGGATTGTTTCAATAGTAAGACCTGCATATTTAGATGAACTGGATAGAACTAATCTATGTGAAAGTACAGGACTCACAATTTCCTTAATGTCATCAGGGTTTACATAATCTCTTCCATGCATCTTTGCCCAAACTTTAGACGCAGAATAGAGAGAGCGTGATGCTCTAGGGGAAGCTCCCATCTTTAAGCGTTGATCTTTTCGTGTTTCATCAACAATTCTTACAATATAGCTTGCGCATTCATCAGAAATGAAGGTCTCCTTGCATTCTTTTTGTGCCTGAAGTATCTCACTTTCGGATGAAACAGCTTTGATAGTATCGTATGGCGTTCCGTCTCCAACTTTTCGTAGCATTTCCTTCTCTTCCTCAAATGAAGGATAGCCAATAGAAAGAGAAATGAGGAATCTATCCATTTGAGCAGAAGGAAGTGCAAATGTACTTTCATTTTCAATAGGGTTTTGAGTTGCTAGAACAATAAAAGGGCGGGGCAGAGGGAAAGATTTGCCTTCGATAGATACTTCTCTCTCTTCCATTGCTTCTAGAAGTGCCGATTGTGTTCTCGGAATAGCTCTATTTATTTCATCTGCAAGAAGTATATTTGTTTCAATAGGCCCTTTTCTTAAAACGAAGTCACCAGTCTTTTGGTTGAATATCTCCATGCCAAGTATGTCAGATGGAAGCATATCTGAAACAAATTGTATTCTGTTAAAGTTTAGCCCAGATGCAAGTGATATGGTCTTTGCTAATGTTGTTTTTCCGCAACCAGGTAGGTCTGAGAATAAAACATTGCCCTCAGCAAGAAGAGCAAGTATTACTTTTCTAATACAATCTGATTTACCAACGATAATCTTTTCAGTTTCCTTCTGTAAGTTATCTGCTAAAGCCTTTATATCCATTTTTTTCTCGAATTCCTCAAAAGATAATTATAAATCTATGTAAAGTATTCTCAACATACTAAACATTTATTTTACAAAACTAGTTCTAATTGTACCAGAAATCTCGAGTAAAGAGTCAGGACAAACGCATGAAAGGTTTATTTTTCATTGAATGAAACGTGTCCCTCTTTTTTCGAATTCTGAACCATTCTATTATTCATTTTTGTCCTCTCCAATTGTATTTTCTATGCATATTTAGCTATAAAGACGCATAATAATGTCTGTCTTTATAAGTACGGGCAGAATCATGTTGCCATATGTCATTTTATGTTGGCTCTTCGGGTACATCTGTGGGTAAAACAGCAGGTATCATGCAGACTCCTTGTTGGCATAAAGCCTTCCGGGAAG
>CAKQJZ010000069.1 GCA_934247875.1 uncultured Spirochaetales bacterium | reverse complement strand
CCTATTTCTTATGATTGATGGTAGCAGATATTCGTTGTTTTTTATCCTCCCTATCTAATTTATGGTCTTAGTATAATTTATGCTAAATTATATCTATGAAGAACATTATTACATCTATATCCAGTTTTGAAGAGCTTATTAAAGCTGATGCTATTTATGTTGATAAAACAGATATCATTTATTCTTTGCTGACCAAAACGCCTGGAATGTTCTTCTGTTCCCGTCCACGCCGCTTCGGCAAGACTTTGTTGCTCTCAACTCTTGAAGCAATATTCAAAGGAAAGAAGGAGCTCTTCAAAGGTCTGAAGATTTATGACACAGACTATGACTGGAAAGAGTATCCTGTAATACATATAGATTTAGGAAATATTGATGCAGATGATGCAACAGAGCTCAAGAAGAAACTCCTTTATCTGCTTGATGATATCATTTCCCAATATTCAATCAAAATTGATAGAACAGAATATTACGAAACCAATCTTAAAAGAGTCATAGAGAAGCTTGCAGAGGACAATAAGATCGTTATTCTGATTGATGAATACGACAAGATACTATCATCTAATATCTATAATCCAAATGTAGAGAAAATGAGAACAGTGCTTAGGCGATTCTTTGAAATAATCAAAGCTGCATCTGCACATATTCATTTTGCCTTTATCACTGGTGTCACTAAGTTTTCTAAAGTCAGCATATTCTCATCAATGAATAACCTAAGAGATATATCTTTGACTGAAGAATATTCGACGCTATTTGGCTATACAGAAGATGAACTCAATCATTACTTTGCAGAGTATATTGCAAATGGAATATCAGACTCTGGAATGACACGTGAAGATTACATTGCTGCACTTAGAAGAAAATATGATGGCTACAGATTCACACCAAGACAGAAAGATGCTTTATACAACCCTGTATCAATAGGAAGCTTCTTCGCTGACGGAGGAATAGCTCTCAACAACTACTGGATAGATACAGGTGGCATGATGCTATTGATGAATGTTGCGAAGAAAGTCAGATTCGATATATCAAAAGATGTTGCTAGAGCAATAGATATAGAAAACATAACTACTTTCGATATTCTTGCAATGGCATCCAATAATATCAGTTCTGCTAAGTACAGATCCCTTCTTTTTCAATCTGGTTACTTAACTATTAAAGGAGTTGATGAAGATAATAAGAATCTTCTTCTTTTGGATTTCCCTAATGAAGAAGTTGCTACTGCGTATTCAAAAAACATACTTTCTCTCTATGGAGGAGAAACAGCTGCTGATACGTTCTCAGAGTTAAAGATAGATAAGTGCTTTGCAGATGGACGCGTTGGAGATGCGATTGATAGACTGAAATCAATATATGAAGCAATACCATGTGATTTATCTAAGCATGCAGATGAGCTCTATTACAGCTCTATCTTCTTCTCTTCAATGAAGGCACTTGGCGCCTTAATTGGCAGTGAGATAGAGACAAAGAATGGCAGAGTCGATGCAATACTCAAGGCAGATAAGCATATCTACATCTTTGAATTCAAGCATGACCAATCTGCAGATATAGCACTCAAGCAGATTCATGACAAAGGATATGCAAATCAGTTTGCTTCAGATAGTTCAAAGACTGTTCACCTTGTTGGAATAAACTTCTCATCAAGTGAGAAGAAAATCAACGAGTGGAAAGAAGAGATTCTCTAATTCGCTCATTTTCATATTCAGTACTTGAGAAAAATATTGTAACTTAACCTGCATCGATTGTTTTAAAACATGTCGCTTGGTATATTGAAACAAAATGAAAAGGGTCATTGTTGCAATCATTCTCATTCTTGCTTCCATTTCGCTATATGCGAAAGAGAGCTATTACTCTGCAATCATCAATGCATCCTACTTGTCTGACTTCGCATATAATATGCTCCCTGTATCTCTTTGGGGTGACTTCGGTGTAAGTGGACTTGATTTTTTCAAAGGTCTAGATTCTAAAGTCTATGCACGCTTAGAAGCAGGGCTAGCAAATAGGACAGTGTCTCAAGATCCTGCAACAGGCAAAATCTTGGATGATGTTGAAGGCAATGGCTATAATGTTGCATTTTCAGATGGCTCTGTTGTCTATGAGCAAGGTCTACTGAAAGATTCTGGCGCATCATTTTCTCTATCATTTATACTTCGTATGCGCTGGGAACAGGCATTTGCTGATTTTAGTGATATCAGGAATGGCAACTATGCGGGAGTCTTTGGTAAGACATCGCTTTTCCCTTCCTCTGATTCTGGCTATCTAGTAGGAACTCCAGACCTTGGTGGTGGCAAATATATGCTATCAAACTCATTCAATATAAAGCTTTCATTCAATATGCTTGATGATGACTATAGAACACCAGAGGGCTTTAAAGTTGATGCAAGCATATTGTTTGCACCTTGGTTCTTCCTGAATAAACTATCAGCATTCAACTATACTAAGACAAGCTGCAGCAAGATGGACTTCAGTGCTGCTTATAAGCATACATTCAGTAGTGATAAGGATTGGTGGAGTGATAGGAATAAGTACTCTCTATATATTGCTACATACTTAGACGCAAGCATATTCTCAGGAAGCGCTGTGCCACGATATCTGATGAATAACTCATTCATGGGAAAGCGCATTCCACCACGCTCTGTGTATATGGCGCTTAATTCAACACTTTGGCTAGTTGGACCAGAAGTCCTTTCAAAGGGAACATATCCAGGTGCATATGTATTCTTTGATAATGGATTCTCAGCTGGCAGAATACTCAATTCAGGTGAAGGAGTAGGGTATGACTTCCTGGGAGGCGTTGGCGTCGGCGTCGATATGCATATCTTTGGACTATTCAGAGTATTCTTTGAGTATCAATATGTATATACAAAGATTCCAGGAGAACGAACTGGAAGTGATTTCTCATTTGGAGGATATCTCACTGTTATTCTTTAATGCTTCTTCTCTCTCGATTTCCTTCGCATAAGCAAGTGCTTTCTCTTCACCTTTCTCGACATAGAAACCACTGTCGCGTTTTCTGAGCATCTCGTAGTAAAGCTCTTCAAACTGCTTAGCTACAGCTCTGCCATCAAAGAGCGGAATAGAAGTGAGAGCGGCTTCGCTCTTCTTCTCTCGCTCTTCAGTGTTGTTAAGAGCTCTATCCATCATCCTTGCAAGATCTTCCTCATCTCCGCCTTTGAAGAACCAACCCTGGTCCTCTCTTACAATAGCTGTCATGTTAGGAACATCAGCGCAAATAACAGGTGCGCCTGAGCAAAGTGCTTCAATGACAGTAATCGCCTGATTCTCAGAAAGCGATGCAGTTACAAAAGCTGCACACTTTGAAAGAATCTTGCTTCCAATGATTTCATTGTTTGGAATAAGACCTGTCATTAGAATGCTATCCTGCATCTTGAGCTTCTGAATCATATTCTGAAGTCTCTCTTCAGCAGGACCACGACCAATGCAAATAAGCTTTGCATCAGGATTCTTCTCTAAGCAAAGAGAGAAGGCATTGAATGTGACATCGATAGCTTTCTCATAGCCAAGACGCCCTACATATATAAGAGTGCGCTTACCAACCCACTCTTTAGGGATAGAGTGAGGGAGCGGAAGCTCTTTGATGTTCTTATCAAAACGTGAAGTATCAATACCATTTGAGATATATCTGACATCAAGTGATGGATACTTAGTCTGGATCTGTCTGCATGTCTTCTTAGCAGGTGCTGTTGCAACCCAAGTCAGACGATAGAATGGATTGAATACAACACTCCAGATAGCCTTTGTCGCAGCCTTTGAGAGCTTCATGCTCTTAAGTGCGTATTGGATATATATAGGGTCATCGATAAGAGTATGATGAGTTCCAACAGTTGGGATATGAAGCTTGCGAGCTGCATGGTTTAGAGACATACCCATAAGCCATGGAGTAGTGTTGTGGACAATATCTATCTTATGCTTTCTGAGTATAGGAGCTAAGAATTTTCCATAAGTTGGAATCATGCGCATGCCTTTGTAGATATAAGAAGGCAGTGCTCTGACATGAATGATATGGATACCATTCTCAATTACATTGTCTTTGAATTTCTTATTGTATGGTACAAAGAACCAAACTTCATGACCTAGTTCTATAAGATTTCTAGCAAGATTTATAGTAGTTGTTATTACTCCATTAGTCTCTGGATAGAAGATATCAAAACCGAACGCAATGCGCATAACAACAAATTCCCTTTAACAAAATCAGTAGAATAATCATACCACGCATAAACCGTTATTGGCAATTGTCCAATTTTCAATTCCTAATTGAGTTATAACGCAAATTAAAAGGCCAATATTGCGCATATTGTTAATGGATATTTGCAACACATATATGCAATTGTTCACACTTTGTATTTTTGATAGAGTTGAAAGAGAGGATCTTATGTTCAAACGATTAATGACTTTAATGCTCATAGTGCTTCTAGCTATGCTATCAGCAGCAGCTCTCGATATGAAGCTCTATGACTATAATAGCCCTGACTATATCATGGTAGATAAGCTAACAAGACTTTCTGGTGTAATAGGACCATCCTCTGCAACTCCTGTTACAGGTGAAGAGCTATATATAGCACTTCAGCGTATTGATGCGTCGAAACTAGGTGGACGCTATAAAGCTGAGTATCAGCGCTTAATGGAGAAGTTCCAAGCTCCTCATGACAACTTCGCATATGATAATTCTCTTTATTTTGCACCTCAGCTTTATCTATCTGTAGACCAGAAGACAATAGAACCATCAGAGTACTTCATTCCATTTGAAAGAAGACTAGGAGCAGGATATGGAACACTCTCACTATCATTTGGAGAGAACTTATTCTTAGAGACATCACTTGAAGCAATCAACAATAGCGTTATTATCGGACAGAATGGAATACCATACACTTCATTTGATTTTGTCATGTCCAATAGAGCTACAAGCGATGTTTGGAATGTAGTATCGACAGATAACCCTATACAGCTCTATGGCGAAGTGCCATCAATGGCGCGTGGCGCTATTGGAAACAAGTGGTTTAGCCTCATTACAGGACGCACTCATCACCAGATGGGATCTGGATACAGTGGCAACTTGGTTATTGGCGACAATTACCGCTTCCAGGAAATACTGAAGCTAACAGCTCAGAGCAATCCATTTACATACTCGTTGGATTTCACACATTTTGATCCACAAGTTGCAATTGATAATCAGAACTGGAGAATCAATAAGCACAACTTCAACGAACCGCAAGTGCTTCGTCTGATGCATCGCCTCGATTTCAACATCGTAGATAAAGCCAGAATCGCACTTAATCTAGGCTTTGTAATGTATGGCAGCAACCTTCTAGACATGCGCTTGATAACACCGCTTTTCTTAGTACATAACTGGTATAACTTCAGAGAAGGACAGACTATTTACCCAGGAGATGAATCTAACAACATAATGTCCATGGAAGTTGAGTGGATGGCGCTCGAGCGTTTGAAGCTAGGACTACAGGTCGCAGTCGATCAGTGGCAGATGTTCTGGGAAGAAGATAACGTGCCAGATGCTGTTGGACTTCTATTCAATGTTAGCTACTTGGATACAGTCAAGCATGGAGACATTGAGTACTATGCTGAAGGTATATACACAACACCTAACTTCTACCTCAATACTAAATACAACCAAGATGGAGAAGGAAATAGAATCAGAAACTACAACTACGACTTCGCGCTTGGCTACTTCAGACGTGACACAAAAGGCGATGTTGCCTGGAGTGGACATAAGTTCGGACCTAATTCACTAGGAGTAGTAGTTGGAGCTAAGAGCAATTTCTATGACTACAACTTAAAACTCGATAGTGTTATCTCATTCTACACACATGGAGAAATAGACTTTGAAACACCATACTTTGAGAATGAGCAGTTTAAATGGAAAGGTACGCCAGAGCATAGAATGGATGTAAAGTGCGAAGGAAGCTGGGGCTTTAAAGAGAAGCTAGAACTACTAGGTGGTATTAACTTCGGCTTCTATTGGAACTATAAACATAATCATGGCACTTTCAAATTCATGCCACAAGGCATGATAGGCCTTAAGTACACAGTCATTTAGTGGCTTTCTATATAGTTTTGATATATTATAGCTAATATGAAACGCATCATATTAGCTATTATTTTTGCATCAGTTGCACTTTCATTAAGCGCTGCAACACTCAAACTGTTTGAACTTGATCATCCGGTCTATAACGAAGTCGAGTCTCTATATGTCTTAGAAGGCAAAGCATCTCCACTTGGAGCTAAACCATGGACAGAAGTTGATGTTGAGCACCTTATAAGTGCTATAACTCCAACAAGTAGTTATACAACAGAACTCAAGAACAAAATAAACAGCTACATTGAGAGAGACAAAGATACAGGCTTTATATTTGATGCAATCATAAATCCAGAACTTATTGTTCATACCAATAAGGACTCATTTACAAAAGGCGAAGACTTTGTAAAAAGAGATCTTTTAGATAAGCCATTTGCTACTTTAGGCTTTGGCACTTATTACAAGAATAATGTTGCACTATATATGGATGCATCTTTGACAGTAGCGCCTTATGATGCTGATAACGGCACACTTGCTAAGCGTTTCTCATCAATATATGGTACAAACATCCCATTCCTTCCAGATGGAATTAATATAATGAATGTCCCATATAACGCATATTTCGCACTTGGTTTTGATGCACTTCGCTTTGTCGCTGGAAGAGGACAAGCAGAGTGGGGCAATGGAGTGATGGGCAATATGATGCTTGGCAATACACTCCCATACCATGACTATCTTTCACTGACATATACAGGGAGCAGAAACTTCTCTTATCAACTACTTGCAAGTTTCTTCTCTCATTCTGTGAATGAAGGAAAAAGCGATAGAGAGAATCAAGCAGGACTTCGCTTTTTCTTAGGCCATCGCTTTGAGTTCTCATTCCTTGATAGCAAACTTCTCTTAGCTGTCAATGATGGCGTTATGTATCAATCAGAAAGTGGTTATCTAGACCCAAGATTACTAAACCCAATGTTCTTCTTGCATAATTGCTTCATAGCAGGAAACTCTAATTCACTTCTGACTATAGAAGCTGAATATGGCATTATGAAAGGACTGACAGTTTATGGACAACTTGCTATTGATGACTGGGCTGTAAAAGGCGAGCCAAAGCCAGGAGAGAGTGGAGGCTCTGCAAATGGAATCGGTGCTATGGCTGGCTTAAGATTTGACAAAGGTAAACTATACGGAAATGCTGAATTCGTATTCACATCTCCATATATGTACCATAGAGCAATGGATAATCCTGATTACAGCAGAGAACTCTATTACATGTCATCAATGAGATATAAAACAGGTGGAACAATACACCTCATCAATAGATATCTCTCATTCCCATTTGGCTCTGATGCACTTGTCGGTCAGCTTCAGCTTGGATACAGAGATCTCAATACCTTTGATGTCAAAGGCATTGCATCATTTATGGCTCATGGCATTATGGATATCAACAGTACTATCAGAGAATATAATGATGGTGAAAAGATTGTTCATACTCCAAGTACATCCAACCCATTAGCTCAAGATCCTGCAAAAGAGAATAAAGATGGCTTAATAGAATACACACTCACACTCGGCGCAGAATGTGAGTATAAAGTACTGCCATATCTACCAATCAATGCCGGTGTATATTTAATAACTATCTGGAACAAAGACAACTCTAATGTTCCAGTTAGCTTTGATATGCAATTCAATCTAGGATTCAAGTTGCTTTATTGAAAATGACCGATGATAATTAAGAAAAAGGGGTGCGCCAGTTCGGTGTACATAGTCTAACTTGGTGAAAGTCCGAGTCCGGTAAAGCCTAGCAAGCAACCGGTACATAGCCTTGGAGTCTAGCTCGTGAGGGCGGATTTAAGCGTAGGCAGTGGAGTGTGAGAGCCGCAATGCGAAAGCGTGAAGCGATTCAGCCTCGTAATTTATATGGAGCGGAAGCCGATATCTTTCCTTTGATAGCAGGCAACAAGAGTCAGATATTAAGCTAGTCTGATGAGATTCCGTCGGGGTCCTAGAGCGTGGCGAGCACACAATGGATTATGTGCATACCTGGGAGGTCTAGGTATCTCCACCATGGAGTGGTAGAGGAAACTGAAGTCTTGTAAACGGAGGGGACTCGAAGGATACCTAGAAGTCGGATTACTGCATAGTAGCGATGAAGGCATGAAAGTGACTGGAGCGAAGGCGGTAACAAGCATTTGACTCTGCTGTGGAAACAGCGGGTGACACGAGGAGGTCACAGAGATGATGGAAACAGAAATAGCAGAGATAGGAGAACAGTCGCGGATAAGAGATAAAGTTCAGAATCTGATGTGCAAGGTCAATGCTCGTACACTGGAGGAAGCGTTCAGAAAACAGGAGAAGAAGAAAGCCAAGGGAATCGATGATGTGGATAAAGCCACATACGGGGAGAACCTTGAAAGCAATCTGAATGATTTGGTCAATAGAATGAAGAAATTCCAATATAGACCACAACCTGTCAGAAGAACGTACATACCAAAGGCTAACGGGAAGCTCAGACCGCTGGGAATACCAGCATTTGAGGACAGGCTTGTACAGGGGGTCATGGCAGAAGAGCTGAGTGCTGTTTACGAGGAGCGGTTTCTTGACTGCTCATATGGATTCAGACCAAACAGGGGCTGTCATGATGTAGTGAGATACATCAATCAGACGATTATGACAAAGAAGGTCAATTATGTGCTGGAAGCAGACATCAAGGGATTCTTCGATAATGTGAAACATGAATGGTTGATGAAGTTTCTTGAGAATGACATAGAGGACAAGCGATTTCTCCGATATGTCAGAAGGTTTCTGATTGCGGGAATCATGGAAGATGGAAAGCTGATGGAAAGTGACCGAGGCACCCCTCAGGGAGGGCTGATAAGTCCAATTCTAGCTAATGTATATCTGCACTATGTGCTGGACCTATGGTTTGAGAAGGCAGTAAAGCCAAAACTCAAGGGAGAAGCATATTATGTAAGATACGCAGATGACTTTCTGATCATGTTCCAATATGAAGCTGACGCAGAAAGTGTGATGAATGCATTGGCCGACAGGCTGGGCAAGTTCTCACTTGAAGTAGCAGTGGAAAAGACAAGGATATTGCCATTTGGAAGGTGGAAGGGAACTAAAGAGAAGTTTGATTTTCTTGGATTCACGTTCTATAACACTAAGACACGAACAGGCAGATACCGAGTCGGAGTGATGACCAGCAAGAAGAAGCTCAAAGCCAAGAGACAAGCAGCCAAGGAATGGCTGAGAACAAGATTGACAAAGCCAGTGGCAGATACGATGCGGACATTGGCGTTGGTAATCAAGGGACACTGCAACTACTATGGCGTGAATGGAAACTTCAGCTCAATACTGAAGTTCTGGAAATACCTCAAGTATGCCACCTATAGAATGCTGAACAGAAGAGACCAGAAAGGACGATTCAGATTTGAGAAGTTCCTTAGAGTTTGGAACTACTACATAGCTGAACCACACCTAACGGTCAATATCTGGGGCTGAAACCGAATGGATGTTTGAAGAGCCGTATGCGGGAAAACTGCACGTGCGGTTCTGTGAGGGGCAATAGGCAAGCCTTTCACTACAAAGAAATTTTGAGAGGAGTGTCGAGATTGTCTACTCGACGGGAAATTATGGATATGGAATTTCTACAAGGTTTGGAAAGAGAAAAGCTAGCTGAAATTTATGAGCAATATCTGAAAGAACAAAATAGATATGCAGAGCCGACAATTATGGCTTCAAAAAGTGCTGCTTTCTATCTTTTGAGAAAAAAAGGCAAGAAAAGCTTTTGGAAAATAATAGAGGCAGATAATTTTGAGAACTGTGCTAGAGCTGCATTAGAAGAAATATTAAGCAGTGAGTTTGCTGATAATCCTGTTGGTGTAAAACGAGATACAAACTATTACCTGTCTCATTTGCGTAGATTTAGAAGATTTTTAGTAAACTGTGACTGTGCTCTGGTTATCAATAATAAAGAGTTTTCATCTTTTGCAATTAATATTCCTTGCCCATGTGATGAGGAAGTCGAGAAATACCTTCAAAGATGGGAGAAAGATGAACATTATTGTTCTCAAGAGAGTGCTTTAAATATGTTGTTTCATGAGAAATGTCCTGAAAACAAGAATATTAAAGACATTCTTCTTAAAGTATCTACATTAAATGATTTTTATAGCACAAATATTATGTCCACTTATACTATGGCTCTGCATATTTATAATCTAAATATAGATGAGCGGCTAAAGGAAGGTGATTTAACACTTATTGATGATATAAAAAAGATTACAATAAATGGAAAGAATAAGACATGTTATTCATTTGCTACAAAATACTGTAGTCATCATAAGGAGGGTATTTACCCGATTTATGATAGATATGTAGATAAAGTACTCAAACATTTTAGAGACAAAGATAAGTTTCCTAGTTTCTCAAATGATGAATTAAGAAACTATGAACAATTCAAGCAAGTAATTTGTGAATTTAAAAAGTATTACAATCTTAAAAAATATACTTTTAAACAGATTGATCATTATTTATGGCTTTTAGGTAAAGAGTATTTTCCTAGAAAAAAGAAAACTGATAATAATTTCGACCTGTGCGGATGACTTAAGCTACTAAACTTGTTTTTACCTTTCTACCGTATCGCGTTAAATCCATAGAAA
>CAKQJZ010000068.1 GCA_934247875.1 uncultured Spirochaetales bacterium | reverse complement strand
AATCGATGCACTCGCAAAGGCTTGTATTGTAAGAAGATACAAGCCTTTTTCCTGTTTATTTGCTTCGAAATTCAGGATACAACACTTTCTTCTGAAAATCTATACTGACTATATTTTTTTCAAAAAAGCCATAATAAAAGCTCCCACGTTGAATCCGTGAGAGCTTGAAGTGCGTTGGTTATCTCTTATACAATTGCAGCCATCATGTTAGGTATTACTGATAGTAGTACACCTGCTGCTACTGCAGAACCGATAACGCCAGATACGTTTGGTCCCATAGCGTGCATAAGAAGGAAGTTCTGAGGATCTTCTTCCTGTCCAACCTTACTAGCTACACGAGCAGCCATTGGTACTGCTGATACGCCAGCTGCACCGATGAGTGGGTTGATAGGAGTCTTAGAACACTTGTTCATAAGCTTTCCAAGAAGTACGCCGCCTGCTGTTCCTACGCCGAATGCTACCATGCCAAGGAGGAGGATGCCGAGTGTTTCAAGATTCAAGAAACGATCAGCTGCCATCTTAGAGCCTACAGATAGGCCAAGCATGATTGTTACAGCGTTCATAAGTGCATTAGACATTGTGTCTGCAAGACGTGCTGTGCAACCGCATTCTTTAGCGAGGTTACCGAACATCAGTGCACCAATCAGAGGACAAGCTGATGGAAGAAGCAGTGCGCATAGTGTAATAACAAGGATAGGGAAGATGATCTTCTCAGTCTTTGATACAGGTCTGAGCTGCTGCATCTTGATCATTCTCTCTTCTTTAGTTGTAAGAGCTTTCATGATAGGTGGCTGAATGATTGGTACAAGAGCCATGTATGAGTAAGCTGCTACTGCAATAGAGCCAAGATACTCTGGAGCCAAGCGACTTGTTACATAAATAGCTGTAGGACCATCTGCACCACCGATGATACCAATGGAAGCAGCAACATTAAGGTTGAAGTTGATTCCAGGTATGAATGAAAGGAGAAGAGCACCAATAAGAGCTGTGAAAATACCAAGCTGAGCTGCTGCACCTAAGAGCAATGTCTTAGGGTTAGCAATAAGTGGTCCGAAGTCTGTCATAGCACCTACGCCCATGAAGATGAGAATAGGGAAGAGGCCAGACTCAATACCAGCATCATAAAGAATCTTGATAAATCCAGCGTCTCCGCTTGTTGGATCTACACTAGCGATATATGCAAATGGGATGTTAGAAAGAATACAGCCCATTGCAATAGGTATTAATAGTAGTGGTTCGAAGCCTTTCTTAATAGCAAGATAGAGTAGTAGAAAGCCAACAAGAATCATGATGACATTCTTCCATCCATCTGGTCCTGCAAAGCCTACGATACCAGTTGTCTTAAGTAGAGCGGATAGACCGCCTGCAATTGCGTTCATCTGCTACTCCTTACGCAATAACCATCAAGAGGTCACCAGCCTGAAGCTGATCGCCCTGGTTTACATTGATTGATGCTACAGTGCCATCACATGGAGCATAAATCTCATTCTCCATCTTCATAGCTTCCATAACCATGAGGATATCATTCTTCTTAACAGCCTGACCCTGCTTAACGTTGAAGCGGAGTACTAAGCCTGGCATTGGAGCAAGAATCTGCTCGCCGCCACTTGGAGCTGCGCTCTTGTTTACTGGTGCTGCTTTTGGAGCCTCAGAAGCTGCTGGTGCTGCTGGAGCTGCTGCTACTACTGTACCGCCGATAGTAATGAGGCTATCGCCAGCCTGGAGCTGCTGACCCTGAGCAACTGCAATAGAAGTAATCTTGCCATCGCATGGAGCATAGATCTCGTTCTCCATCTTCATAGCTTCCATAACCATGATTACATCGTTCTTCTTTACGCTGTCGCCAACTTTAACGTTGATGCGAAGAACTAAGCCTGGCATTGGAGCTTTAACTTCTTCTGAACCTGTAACTACAGTCTGAGCTTCTGGAGCTGCTACAGCCTTTAATCCGTTAGCAACTGAAAGTGGATACTCAACACCGTTTACGATAGCCTTATCGCCAGAGATCTTAACGCCATACTCAGAACCATTGAGTGTAACTGTGTATTCGCCGTTCTTATCTGCTGTAGAAGCTGCTGCCTTCTTCTCGCCCATCTGGCTCTTAAGTCTGACACCGTTGACTTTAGCTTTGCCTGTTAGATAAAGAATGCCTTTCTCTTTACAAGCACCAGCGATGAAGATGTTCTCATCTGTCACTGGAAGACCTGCGTCGCTAAGCATCTTCTTAGCAGCTGCAATACCCTTGTTTGGATCCTTATCGTTAAGGTCTACAACCTTTTCCTTTGTAGGCTCGAGCTTAAGAGCTGCAGAAGCAAGCTTTACTACCTCTGGATCTGGTTCAACAGGAGTTTTGCCGAAGTAACCAAGAACCATCTTGCCATAACCTTCAGCGAACTTCTTCCATGGTCCGAACATTACGTTGTTGAATGCCTGCTGGAAGTAGAACTGAGAAACAGGAGTTACAGATGTGCCGAAGCCACCCTTAGCAACTGTCTCGCCCATAGCTTCAACGATAAGTGGATACTTATCCATGAGGTTGTTATCTCTGAGCATCTGTGTGTTAGCTGTGAGAGCACCACCTGGAAGTGGGAAGAATGGGATGTTTGGATTGACTTTCTCTGCCTCTGGTGGAACAAAGTAATCAGCCATGCATGTCTCGAATACATGCTCTGCTTCCTTGATCTTGTTGATATCTACACCGAGATCATACTCTGTGCCGCGTAGTGCGTGCCACATTGTGATGATATCAGGCTGGCAAGTACCGCCAGATACTGGAGACATAGAGAGGTCGAGCTGATTAGCACCAGCCTCAAGTGCAGCTAGATACTGTGCAATAGAAACACCTGCTGTCTCATGTGAGTGGAATACGATAGTCTTCTTATCTCCAATAAGCTTTCTAGCTCTCTTGACTGTCTCATAAACAGTTGCTGGAGTTGATGTGCCTGAAGCATCCTTGAAACATAGAGAATCGAATGGAATATCTGCATCAAGAATCTCTTTGAGAATTCTTTCATAGAAATCTGGGTTATGAGCACCTGTAACGCCCTCTGGAAGAGACATCATAGTAACTGTTACTTCGTGCTTAAGACCTGCATCTACAATAGCCTTACCAGAATCAATAAGGTTGTTAACGTCGTTGAGAGCATCGAAGTTTCTGATTGTTGTCATTCCATGCTTCTTGAAAAGCTTAGCATGAAGCTTGATCATATCTCTTGGCTGAGAGTCAAGACCTACAACGTTTACGCCTCTTGCGAGAGTCTGAAGGTTAGCATCTGGACCTGCTACTTCTCTGAATGTATCCATCATCTTGAATGCATCTTCGTTTGTGTAGAAGTAGAGAGCCTGGAAGCGAGCGCCACCACCTGCTTCGAAATGTGTGATTCCTGCCTTTCTTGCTGCTTCAACTGCAGGCATGAAATCTTTTGTGAATACTCTTGCACCAAATACTGACTGGAAGCCATCTCTAAAAGCGGTGCACATGAAGTTTACTTTTTTCTTACTCATTTTTGACCTAACCTATCTTTACTTGTTTGATTTGTCCCACGCTGCTGCGATTGCTGCTGCTACCATTGCATCATTATTGGCGCTTGGAGCTGCTGCACTCTCGACACTCTTCTTTGCTACTGGTGCTGCTTCTGGCTTTGCTTTTCCAACAACCTTACTCATCAGCTTTGTTGCATATATGAGAACGATCAGGAATACAAATACAGTACACATACCGAGCAGCATCAATACTCCACCGTCCTTGATCTGCTGAACCAGCTGATCCTTAGGCAGGTTAACTAGTAATGCTACCATTATCAAACTCCTATCTAAAATATTAAGCTTTCACCTCTCACTATAGCAGAAAGCATATTTTGAGTTCAACAATCAAAAATTGAATTCAATTATTTTTTTATCGATATAATTGCTTCTAATACTAAAGATTACAAAGTGTCCGGCCTGGTTTACTATCATGTCGTTTTCATAGAGTCTCTTTGGTGTTATTCTATTAAAAGGAGTTAATAATGGCTGAAAATAACCAAATGGATGAATATGAGGCACAAAGCGCTAGAATAAATGAGCGCATGGATAAGATAAGCCGCAAGATCATGATCATGTCAGGCAAGGGTGGAGTAGGAAAGACTACTGTAACAATAAACCTTGCCAATGAGCTTGTGGATATGGGATGCACAGTAGGTGTGCTCGATGTCGATCTTCATGGACCAAACGTTGCTAAGATGCTTGGCGCTGAAGGCATGGAGCTATCTAGCCCAGATGGCATCACAATGAACCCAGTTGAAGTAAGAAAGGGACTGAAAGTAATGTCTCTTTCATTTGCACTAGAGGACCCAGAGGCACCTGTAATCTGGCGTGGCTCTTTGAAGAATAGCGCAATAAGACAATTCTTAGGCGATACAGAGTGGGGCACATTAGACTATCTATTGATAGATACTCCTCCTGGAACAGGAGATGAGCAGCTCACTGTTATCCAGTCTGTAATGTCTCTAACAGGAGCAATCATAGTCACAACACCACAGCAAGTTGCAGTATTTGACTCAAAGCGCAGCGTAACATTTGCGCGAAAGTGTGGCATGGCTATTATAGGTGTAATTGAGAATATGTCTGGGCTCAAGTGCCCTCATTGCGGAGAAGAGATCTATATCTTCGGCAAAGACGGCGGCAAGAATATGTGCTCTGAGATGCATGTACCATTCTTAGGTGCTATTCCAATGGAAGTCGATCTATGCAGAGCTGAAGACAAAGGTGAGAACTGGGCAAAGGAAGAGGGGATGCACCCTTCACGCGATGCATTCAGAGCTATTGCTGATGCAATCAATAATGGCACAGCATGCTCAACAGGGCGTGACACATCATTCTTGGGAACATCTAGCTGTTCTCCAAGTGCATGTGCAAGCTGCACATCCAATTGTCCATCTAGAAAGAAATAAAGGAGTACTATGAAAAAAGCACTGATTATCACTCTTGCAGCATTTATGCTCTTATCTTGTTCAACACTGAAGGATTCTTCATCGACTGTGACTGTTAGCGGGAATGCGAATATAAAGGTAGATGCCGATATTGCGTCTCTTACAATCTACTCTAGTGTTGTGAGAGATAGCGCAGAAGAGGCAAGGCGAGATGTCAGTACTCTCATAGGAAATGCACTCGATATTCTCTCTGGTGAGTTTGGTGTTGCCAGAGAGAATATAACTACAAGCTATATCTCAAGCAGTCCTTACTATGAGTGGATTGATGGAGTGAGGACACTTCAAGGCCAAAGCGCTAATGAATCGATTGAAGTAAAGCTCAAAGATCTCGATAAAATAGGTGCTCTATTTGATAGGCTTTCATCAATCGATGGACTATCGCTCTCATCTGTAGTACTAGATAAGAGCGACAAAACAGCTGAGATAATGCGCGCGCGAGAAGAAGCAGTGCTCAATGCTTATGAAAAAGCAAAGACATATGCTAATGCGCTTGGGTATGAGATTGAGAGCGTTATTGCTATAAGCGACAGCAATAGCAGCTATTACGCACCACGCTATGACAACGCAATGCTCTACAAAGAAGCAGCATCTGCTGCAAGCACAGAGTACTACGCTGATAGAATCTCAATCAGCGATGCAGTAACAGTTGCTTTCTCTCTTAAGCCAATGCGCTGATAATGTAATCGTTCAGGGAGCTGCCTTCATAAAGCAGGCTATATAGAGCCTGTACTAATGGGAATTTATCGCTTTCTCCTCTCTCTCTTGTGAACTCTCCGATGAGCTTGATAGTTCTCTGGCCTTCAATGACTGTTGAAGAGTTTGTGTCGCTATTGAATGCAAAGCCTTTGCCAATAAGCATTCCAAAAGTTCTGTTTCTGGAAAGGTCGTTGAGCGCTGTGAGTCCCAAGTCTCCGATTCCTGCATAGCGGAATATTACATCTCTCTCGCATCCATACATAGCCAGAAGCTCTCTCATCTCGTTGACAGCCTTAGTGTAGACAAGGAAGTCTACGTTTGGGCTGTTGTATTTTCCAGATACCAAGCCGATAGCTATTGCATACATATTCTTCAAAATCGAGAGAAGCTCTACAGCTCTGACATCTTCAGAGTAGTCGAGAGTGAAACCAGTCTCTGGAAGAATAGTATTCTTGAAATAATCGAAATCTGACTTCTTTCCACCAAATGTAAATGAAGTTGGGAATCCATTTATAGTCTCGATTGCGAATGAAGGACCTTTCATGCTTGCTGTGCGCTCAAATGGGATATCTTCTGTAATGAATGCGCCCTCATCGCTCATTCCCTTTGCGAGGTTTATTACAAGTGGATTGCCTTTTGCCTTGTTCCTGATTCTCTCAGAGAATGGGACAATTACCTTTGAAGGAAGTACAAGCATTATGATCTCAGCATTCTCAAAGACATCGTCGTTGCTTGTTGCTTTTATAGAGCTGTTGAGGAATCTAGTAGGGAAGTACTTAGAGTTCTTATGGTTTTCATTGATGTCTTTCTCAACATCAAGTTCAATTGTATGAAGTGTTACATTGTTTTCTCTGTTCCATGAGAGACGTTCTGCTATTGCTGTGCCGAATACGCCGGCACCTGCTACTACGATATTATTCAATTTTAATCTACTACCTTTTTGATAATATATAATCTCGAAGAGAAGTCTGGAAGATTTCTCATTCCATCCCTTTCTCCTGTACCTGATATCTGTTCAATAAGTGAGATGCCTGCCCACTTAAGACTATCTCCAGAAATGTTATAGCATTCAGGCTCCTGAGGGAAGAGGAGCTCTTCAACCTCGCTCTGGTAATGGTCGCGCGCAAAGAACTGATAGTCGTAGCTCTCATTGGCTTCTGGAATCCTGATTCTCTCTACAGGAGTATTGAGCTCTCTTAAGCGCTGGAAATAGAGTGCGATGATAGTCGATGCATCGCTATTCGTTACTCTCCAGATAGTTCGCTCTCCATCACTCTTTGAAGAGAACTTTCCAAGCTGCAATAAAGGTCTATATGCTTTATAGAAATCAATTTGCGATTTAATCCTCTCTCTAGTGCTTCGCTCTGTTTTCAGAAGCTCTATAGAGTATGAGAGAGATCCAAAGACAGCTGTGTTGAATCTAGTCTCATCATCGATTATTCTTCCACTCTTTGAGTTAGGAGAAGGAGTGATTGTTGTTGATATAACAGAGAGAGGATAAAGTTTTGAAATTCCCTCTAGTGTTTTCATTCTTGAGTATGAGTCACTGTCTTCTGTTAAGGATATTGCAGCTGAGTATGAAAGCATTCCAAGGTCGAATCTAGAGCCGCCTGATAGAGAGCTCTCGATATATAGCTGCGGATTGCGTTTAGTTACTGCATCTAGTATGCGGTAGAGGCCAAGCATATAAAGGTGCGCGAATCTGCCACCGTCTTTGATGCTCTTATGGGAGCTTAGATCTGATGAGAGCCTTGTCATATCCCATTTCAGGTAATCTACTTTAGCAATCTCAACTATTCTGTTTATTGTGTCTATAGCCCAATCCTGAACATCCTCACGTGTAAGATCGAGAAGATTCTCATAGCGAGAGAAAGCATTAGAATCAGCACTCTTTCCTATAATCCAATCTGGATGGTGGCGGTATAGCTCGCTATGCTCACTTACGCACTCGATTTCCATAAAGAGGCCGAATAGAAGTCCGCTTAAGTGTATTTCATTTGCTGTTGCAACGAGGCCTGAAGGGAACTTCATAGTGTTTGCATACCAATCTCCAAGGCTTGTTCTCTCATTTCTTCTTGCACCAAACCAGCCATCATCGATTATGATGCCTTCAAAGCCAAGCTCTTTAGCGTGGCTTGATAGAAGTGCGATATTCTTTTCATTGACGTTATAGCCAAAGCACTCTTTAGTTGAGAACATCAAAGGCTTTAATCTATTCTTCCAGAGTCCGCGTCTGATGTGGTTTTCAATAAAGCTATGGTAGATATTCTCTAAGCCTGAAAGAGTAGGAGAAAATGCCATTGTGCACTCAGGGCTCTCAAAGCTCTCGCCGCTCTTAAGAGGCCATGAGAACATATCAGGGTTGATGCCCCAGACAATGTGAGTAAGATTGAATGGCGTTACAGTAATAGACTCTCGATGTGCGCCTGAGTAGATCAAGTTGAAGCCGTATGAGCCTTCATTGCCTTCAATGATGAAGCCAGGATTAGCATCAGGGCCAGATGCCAGATGCCTTGACTCTGTGATGTATGTGCCTTCCTTAAGCTCAGTAATCACTTCTCTGTTTTCTCTTAAGTAAGCACCTTGGAATGTATGGAGCTTAAGATTTTTCTCTCTTAGTGCAATTGTGCCAGAAGTAAGAGATCTTAAAACGACTGTAGACTTGCCTTCATTTATAGCAACTCTGCGTCTTGTAATGACATCAGCATTTTCAAAGACAGTGTAATAGTCTAGCACTTTGATGCCGCTCTCTTCATCTTTGTATGTGATTTCGAGAGTCATTGCATCGCTTTCAGTCCCAATAGCTTCAGGCATTACTGGACCGCGGAAACGCACAATGCCATCTGTGACTTTATAGCTTATGTACTTCAGATTGAGAGTGCGCTCTCCATCTTCTCCAAAACTTACTGCGATAGAAGGTGTTCTGTAGTCGCCTTTGCCTTCCCTTGTAAGCTCAAGGCATGTATCATTTTCAGAGATTTCGATATCTTTAAGTGCTAAAGTGGATCTGCCAGGTGCTATGATATGCTTCTCTTTTATAGCTGATAGGCTGAAGAATGGGTCTCTCAATCTTCTTCCGTAATAGATGTGCTCAAGAAGCCCTGTTCTCAGAAGCGCGAATATGTAGCTTGTATTCTTTGTATATAGATGAAATATTGAATTTTGTTTTATATCTATCATAGCTTGCCTCTAAAAATCATTGTACAATAACTAATAATATTCTAAGAAAAGGGAATTTGCTATATGGATATAAGACGACTGGCTCTATGGGAAGGCAGATATGCTACATATATGTCGAATGGAGAGTTCAGCGCTGTAATTGAAGACCAGGGGGAGGTCGCAGTTGAGCTGAGTGCATTGATGAATAATGGCTCACGTCTCTCTCCTTTCTCTCTGCCTTATTTCAGAGGAACAGGCTCCGGTGTTTTTTCAGATGAAAATGGCTCTTGGTGGCAGCAGAAACAGGGGCTGTATCAAGCTGGTGGCGCATATTTCAACTTCCCTGATACCCAGGAAGAGCGCATAAACTCCTCAAGTACATATTGGATGCTCAAGCGCTACGGAATCGAAGATGAATATTCAGCACTCTGGAAATATTCAGAGATGAAATCACGTGAGCTTGGAAATAAATTCCATCTTGCACGTGTCGATGTAGTGCTGCCAGAGAACAATGTGCTATATACTGCGCTGCGTCTTACCAATACCGGAGATGAAGTACTGAGAGGCAATCCTAGCTTTACAAGCATGCTCTCATTTCCACAAGTTGAGACAGGAAGCTTCATAAATACGAATGCCAGATACTTCTCTTCTTATCCGATATCAAAGCGTGAGAGCGGCGTTAACAGGCTTGAACCAGGTGTTGTCTTTGAAGAACTCAAGAAGGCTCCTTCAGCTAGTGGAAGCACTATTGATATATCTATCGTACCACCTCCAACTGGCACTTATGACTTCATAATAGGCAAAGCACCAGAAGATGGGGATGTCAGCTGGATATCTGTAATAAATCCTCTGACACAGCTTCTATATATCTCATTCACACCAAATACAGCAGATGAAGAAATATATGCATTTCCTAATGTTGCGCTATGCGAGAACTACTATGGACGCTCAGATGCTCCTTGGGCGCTCTTTGATGGCGCAGCACCTGAAGTCATGTCGCTATCAATTGGCTTCAATGCAGGCCCTAAAGGTGCTGATAACTTTGCACTTGCTCCTGGAGAATCCAAGACAATCTATATTGGCAATGCGTTCATAAACTATGATAACCCGCGCATGGGATTAGGCTTCTATACCAATACAGTATCGCCAAGTGGCTTTTTGTTTAAGCGCACTAAGAGCTTCATAGACTTGAAAGCAGATACTTCTTTCAGCGCTATCAAGAAGATTTCAAAGCCACTCTTTTTTCAGGAAGCAGGATTTTGAAAATCCTACTTGATTTAATCATTTCACTCTGCTAATGTGAATGAGTACATTTATGGTGTCGTGCCCGAGCGGTCTAAGGGGACGGTCTGCAAAACCGTTTTTCATCGGTTCGAATCCGATCGACACCTATTTTTTTAGGGACTAAATCTTTCAAGGTGGTTTTAAGCTGAAATGATTTTTCCATTAGAATCTCTCTCCTTGATGTATTAGTCTGTTTTGAAGCTTTCTTACTATTAGTTTTAGTCCTTGGTTTATACTTCTTCTTCACGTATTATTGGGACTTGGAATCTCTATCACAGCTTCTCATTCAACAACTGTTCCATTTTCATCTATAATTGTTGCAGTGAACTTGAGTTTAGCCTTTCTTTTCCATCTTATCTTTTTTCTCTTTGTAAAAACAATTTAGGCTCTTCCTTGCTGAATGCAGCCTTAAGATATGGAATGCGACTAGAAATCCGAGATTAGCCTTCACTTTATGCATAGACTTGCCATTCTCCCATTAGCTTCAACGAGAGAACAATAATAGCCATCTTTTCCATTCTTATTATCTGGCACTACCTTAATGAACATAGTTTTACTATACCTAAAATGACATAAAAATAGAGGCTTCGTGCATAGTTGTGGGTAATAATAAGAAGAAAAAGAAAATAATTAAGGGATGGTTATGATTGAAAAAGCCATCTCTTTTCTTTTATTGTGTAATTGCTAAAAAACCAAAAAGGAGAAAAGAGA
>CAKQJZ010000067.1 GCA_934247875.1 uncultured Spirochaetales bacterium | reverse complement strand
TGGTTTTTAAGAGCCACTTAGAACAGAAGGCAACAAACTTGAAAATTTCAGAAATTAGGCGACTGAATAGTTACTAATTGCAAAAAAATAACTCCCTAGACTATAAGGAGTTATCAAATATTTGTTATGCCGCCTCCAGGAATCGAACCAGGGACACAAGGATTTTCAGTCCTTTGCTCTACCTACTGAGCTAAAGCGGCATTGCGTAAGCAACAATAAGAATGTAGCAGTTTTGCAAATTCTTTGTCAACACTTTTTATGACGATTGTTGAGAATATGCAAATTAACGATCACGACGTGGTGGATTTGGCTTTCTATCTTCACCTTTTATCAGGTCATACCACTTATCATATTCATGGCGTGGATCATCTTCATAATCAAGATCCCTTACCCTGCTACTCCTAGATCTATATTCTCTATCATCATAGTCACTATCATCCCTATCACGATAATAGCGCTCATCATCTCGTCTTCTGCGCCTGTCATACTCATCATCGTCATAGTCATCATAGTACTCTACTACGCGCCTCACTGGGCGTCTGCGTCTTCTCGGCTCATCATAGTAGTAATCATCGTCGTTGCGTCTTTCTTCATACCTTTCTCTCGGAGGAGTCTTTATCTCTTCTTCCTGAGGCCTTTCTTCACTTTCTTTAATAGAATCGTCGAATCTTGAGCTCTTTGGAGGGTATGCTGTTCTATAGTCTTTATCGTACTCTTTATACCCTTCTGGGTAGAAATCAGCAGATGAGTCTTTCTCTTCTGTGTACTCTGTATCTTTGCTTTCGAAGTTTATACCAATATTTCTGAATGATGACTTATGGCTAAGTGCCTGATAAACAACAATTATTGATACTGCATACCAGAATGAGTAGCTCGATATCAGCTGAAGAGAAAGGTATGTAAAGAACCTGACTGCGCTTGCAGTAGATTTGCTGAAGCTATTTCCAATCAATAGAGTCAAGAATGCTGCTAAAGAAAGAGGAATCATTATAAATGGTGGTGTTGATTCCATTCTTCTGTTTACAAAGAATGTTAAAAGCGCAACTAACAGGACCAGTGAAGGCAATGAGTATGATACAAGGCCAACTGGTCCTGTTGGCTTAACTTTCATAAATAGATAGAGAAGCGTGCATGCTAAGAAAGCAATAGAGACCAAAAGAGTCGTTCCCCATCCAGGGAGCCTCTTGCGCTTTGCATAGAATGCATATGAAAGAGGCGCTAAGAATGCAGGAGATGATAGAACGCCGAAGCTATATATGAACTCTGCGCTATTTATGTTTCTGCTGCCCCAATAAAACAGAGTTATGAAGAAATATAAGAGGCCATTGAAAATCAATAAGACAGAGCTTCTTGAGGTTCTTACTACATATGATGCGATAAAGTAGAGCGAAGCAATTGGAAGCATGTATAAGAAATTGAATAGCATGCCCTCTATTTCTGCACTATAGCTGCGCTCAAGAAGAATATGAGAGAGAAATGGAACAAGCGGGACTATAAAGCCCAATAGAACATATGGCCAGATAGATACTTCTGGCTCATAGTTCTCATATTCTTCATGAAGTCTTTCCTGCATTTATCAATCCTATTAATGAATTCTTGCGTTTATAATTCGCTCAGCACCATCATATAACGCATATAGCGCAACTCTGTATTCTTCTTTGATTGCGCTATTGATAGCATCAATGAACGCAGATGCTGATGGAAGAAGAGAAATTACTTCAGGCTCTTCATCAAAAGCCTCTGGGCAATCATCATCTCCATTATATGTTGATATTATATGTCCATACCCTGGAGTTGATGTATAGTGCCATGTGATTCTCTTCGCACTTCCATCTTCGCCTTTCTTTACAATGCCCAGCTCATACTCTCCATCTTCTAGATTCTCAAGAAGCGCAATTCTAGGAGTTGAGAGCGAATCAGGCTCATAAGAGAACTCATCAAGTGCCTCTAAAAGAGTGCTGCCACTATCAAGCTTATTGAAAATACCTTCAGTTTGAATTCCATTTGAGAAAACTCTGATTTTGCTATTCTCTTTTGCTACTTGGTAGATTATAAGATTATCTTCTTCACCTTCCTTATAAAGCTTAGTCTTGACTACACCATCTTCCTTGGCAATGACTCTATTCTTGCTCTTCTCGCTTCTTGCGCTGATCAGATAGAGAGCAAAAGGTCTGCCATTCTCAAGTGTTCCTCCAACTAAGATACGACCTGGATATGGTCTAGATTTAAGATAATCTTCAATTCTCATAATATCCTCCACCTCTATTTTGCTTATTTTAAGCGCAAAAGAAAAGATATGCATACCAAAAGCTAGTGACAGGTACCAAATTGCAAAAGTAGACTTTGAAAGTAGACTTTGAGTGTACTTTGAAAGTAGACTTTGAGCCCAAATAAGGTATAATTAAATCAAGAGAAAGGATTATTAATATGAATATTGGGATTGAAAACGAATATCAGGAGTTTAAGGAAGGAATCGGACAACTCGATAGAGGTATTAAGTCTTTAACTGCCATGCTCAATAAACATGGCAGTGGAACATTATACATAGGGGTGAAAGATAATGGAGATGTCTCAGGTGTTCCTATAGGCAAGGATACTCTTATGGATATCAGAACTCGTATATTCGACAAAGTAGATCCTAGGGTTTATGCAGAGATTGAAGAGAAGATTTCCGACGATGGAAAACATTATATAAAAGTTTATGCATCGGGTTCTGATATTCCGTACTCATTTGACGGCCGCTTTTATTATCGAAATGCATCTGCAGATGAACATGCTACAAGTACTGTTTTAAGAAAGATGCTTGCCTCTTCTGAATCTGATATCATAAGACAAAGGGAATCACCAAGACAGGATCTATCATTCAATTCACTTTTTGCTATTCTCGCTGGAAGTGGCATTCACCCTACTGCAACAGAATCATTCTTATCTAATTATGGTCTTCTTAACAGAGAAGGGAAATACAATATCAATGCATATCTGCTTGCAGATGAAAATGAGATTTCCATTAAGGTTGTAACATTTGCCGGAAATGATAAGACTGTCATGTCATCACGAACTGAATATGGAAGGAAATGCCTTCTTATTGCTCTCTCTGAGGTTATTCATTATTTTGAATCCATCAATACAACAGAAGTTGATCTAAATAGACCACAAAGAGAAGAACGCCATTTATTTGACATGCCAAGCTTCAGAGAAGCCTGGATTAATGCTTGTTTGCATAATGACTGGAACAATGAAATTGCGCCATCTATATTCTTATTTGATGATCGAATCGAAATAATCTCTTATGGAGGACTTCCGTTTGCACTATCAAAAGAAGGGTTCTTTAAAGGAACAAGTGTTCCTGTAAATAAAAGTCTTCTTACAATCTTCATGGCAGCAAAATATGCAGAGCAAAGTGGCCATGGAGTTCCTACAATAGTGGAAAGATATGGAAAAGAAGCTTTTTCTTTTGATGATGGGTTATTAAAGGTCACAATACCTCTTGCATTTTATAGGCCAGAAGTAATTCGTAGAAAAACCATAGCACTGCACAAAAAAGGTTTAACTGCCAATCAGAAAAAAGTATATGACTTGCTTTCAAATAATGGATCATTAACATTTCAAGAAATTGCTAATACTACTATGCTCAGTCTTTCTGGCGTAAAAAAGATTTGTTCTCTTTTGCAGGATTATGGACTTTTAGTGAGATCAGGATCTAGGCGTGATGGATTATGGATCACAAAGTAGACTTTGAAAGTAGACTTTGAAAGTAGACTTTGAGTGTACTTTGAACTGTTTTTTTGCTTCAAAGTTCACTTTCGAGTTGAGCTTTGTAAACTATTGTAACTAAAGGCATTTACAAACTATAATCACGCTATGGCCTATTTTGAAGTTAAAGAGCTTTCACTTTCTATAGATAAGACAGAGATTCTTAAAGACATTTCATTTGAGATAGAAAAGAATACTATCACATTGATTGCTGGCATGAATGGCTCTGGAAAGTCGATGCTCTTGAAAACAATCAAAGGACTTGAAAAGCCAAAAAGCGGAGAGATAGTACTTGATGGAGAAATACTAAAGAAAAGCAAGGAGCGAATGCGTCGTATTGGGCTTGTTTTCCAGGATTCATCACTTCAGATAGTTGGCTCGACTCTAAGAAAAGACATTGCATTCGGACTAGAGAATCTTGGAAAAGACAGAGCTTATATCGAACGCGAGTGTGATAGGCTCCTGGAGCTCTTCTCTCTTGAAGATAAAGCAGATCTCTCCCCTTCTATACTCTCAGGCGGAGAGAAAAGAAAGCTTTCTATTCTTGGTGTCATCGCAATGGATACTGACCTCTTATTGCTTGATGAGCCATTTGCTAACTTAGACTATCCATCGACTAAGATTGTAATAAATACACTCCTGATGCTTAAAGAGATGGGGAACACTATAATAATCATCTCACATGAGGCTGAGAAGTTCTTGAAGCATACAGATAAGACAATAATCCTGAAAAATGGAATGATCAGAGCACAAGGAGAAAGCAAATATATGCTCTCTGCTTTGAGAGAGAATGATATTTACATTCCTAAGAATGCAGAGTTTGAGGCACTTTCATGGCTCGAGTAGCTTTCTCATATTCAACATCGTCAGGCTATCTCAATAAGCTGAATCCTCTATTCAAGCTGATTCTGCTGATTTCTTTTACTATCGTCACATCAAGAGCCTTAGAAGCTGAGCTCTTAGTGCTGACGCTCTTTTTGATTGCGATGACGCTATCAAGCAGAATAAACATATTCAAAGAGCTCTTGAAGGCAAAGCTGCTTTTGCTCTTAAGCGTTCTGATTGTCATAACTGAGTATGCAAACACTCATAGTGCACTCTTAGCACTTTTTGAGGGTTTAAGGTATCTGGATCTGATTGCACTTGCACTTATGCTTTCAATAACAACAGATGTAAATGAGCTTTCGATAGCACTATCGAATGCGCTTCATCCGTTTATCGGGAAATATGCATATCGCTTCAGCGCAAGCGTTATGCTGACGCTTCAATTAATTCCGATGATTGCAGCATCTGCATCAGAGATGCTAGATGCTAGAAGAAGCAGAGGCGGCAGATTTATAGCACACCCTATAAAGAATACTTCTGAGTATGTGATATCGCTGATGATGATAATCCTAAGGCGTCTTGAGAACTTTGGAGATGCACTTGATGCACGCTCTTTTGACAGAGACAAAAAGCGTGGATGCAGCAGAGTTTCATTTTCTGATATACTTATTCTCATTATAGGAATAGCAATATGTGTGACTCTATCTACAATGAGAAAGCTGAGCTGAGAAAGCAAATACTAAAAGAGATCAAAGCATATGATAAGAAAGCATCGTCAAGCGCACGCGCATGCACTCTCTTGCGCTCTCATCCCCGCTTTAAAGATAGCAGCGTCATACTTGCTTTTGCCCCGCTTAAAACTGAAGTTGATATCTCGCCTATCCTTAGCGATGAGCGCATTCTGCTTCCATATATAGAGAATGGGGAGATGAAGTTCTCTCGCTGCAATGCGCTTATTAAAAGCTCTATGGGCTTTCTTGAGCCAGAAATCAAGAGAGAAGAGATTTATGATAATGCGCTGATGCTCGTTCCGCTTATTGCGTATGATGGGCACAACAACAGGCTTGGACGCGGCGGCGGCTTCTATGACAGATACATCTCAAAGCACAGAGAAAAGCTATATACAATCGGCATTGCATACCCAGTCTCTTATGTTGATAGAGTTCCAACAGCTAACACTGATGAGTGCTTAGATGAGATTCTTCGTATTGAGTGAAATGCTGGCTTTTTAGCATCTTATAAAAGAGCGCAACGCTCTTGTCTTTATAGTCACTCCTGCTAAGCCTTGCTCTGAAATCTGAATTATGGACCCAGCTTAAGATAGCTGAGATGCTCTTTAAATAGAGCGTTGGCTGCTCTTCTGGGGACGCAATAGCGAATAAGAGATGGATTGGCTCTCTGTCTCCTGTGATTCCTTCTTCAGAGATAGCGAGCGCAATCTTGATATCATTAAGGCCTTTAAGGCGGCCATGAGCAATCAATACACCATGTCCGATGTATGTGGATTGCTCACGTTCACGTTTTATTATTGAAGAGAGAAGCGCATTTCTATCCAAAGCCTCAAACAGCGGAGATTTCTTCACTATATCCTCAAGTGCTTTGAACTTATCTTCTGCTTTAAGAACGACTAGGCAGGATCTCTCTTCACTCACTCTTTAACCCTCTAGATATTTATTGATTGCAGCAGCAGCTTTTCTGCCCTGGCCCATCGCTAGAATAACAGTAGCAGCGCCAAGTACGATGTCTCCACCTGCAAACACACCCTTCATGCTAGTCTCGCATGTATCTTCATTGACAATGAAGTTGCCTCTCTTGTTGACTTCAATCTCAGGTGTTGTCTTCTTGATCAGTGGGTTAGATGTATTTCCGATTGCAACTACAACTGCATCATATTCTACCACAAAATCTGAGCCTTCGATCTCTATTGGGCTTCTTCTGCCAGAAGCATCTGGCTCACCAAGCTCACAGCGTCTGATCTTGACACCCTTAACAAGGTCATTCTCATCACCGAGGATCTCAACAGGCTGACTCAGAAGACGGAAGTTGACTCCCTCTTCCTTTGCATGATGGACTTCCTCTCTACGAGCAGGAATCTCATCCATAGTACGCCTATATATGATATCTACGCTCTCAGCACCAAGACGCAGCGCAGTTCTAGCAGCATCCATAGCAACGTTGCCGCCGCCAAGCACTGCAACACGCTTTGCATGGAAGTATGGAGTCATAGCATCCTTCTCATCATAAGCTTTCATCAAGTTGCTTCTGGTAAGGTACTCATTAGCTGAGAAAACAGAGATGAGGTTCTCTCCTGGGATATGCATGAACTTAGGCAGACCTGCACCAGTTCCTACAAATACAGCATCAAACTTATCTTCTTCCATAAGCTCATGGATAGTTCTGGTTCTTCCGATAAGCACGTTCTTATCGATCTGGATACCCATAGCTCTGAGACGCTCAATCTGCTCATCAACAAGCTTCTTAGGAAGTCTGAACTCAGGAATGCCGTAGCTTAGTACTCCGCCCATCTTATGAAGAGCTTCGAACATAACGACTTCGTGGCCATTGCGTCTTACATCTGCAGCACATGAAATTGAAGCTGGGCCTGAGCCAACGATAGCAACACGCTTGCCAGTTGCAGGTGCAACTTCAGGAAGTGCAGCTTCGCTTCCGACTCTATCTGCGACAAAGCGCTCCAGGCGTCCGATTCCAACAGACTCTTCGACATTCTTCTTCATCTTTCCAACAGTGCAATACTTCTGGCACTGATTCTCCTGAGGACAGACTCTGCCACATACAGAAGGCAGAAGTGATGACTTCTGGATAATATCCAAAGCACCTTTGTAGTCCTTCTTTGTAATCTCATGGATGAATGCTGGGATGTCGATAGATACTGGGCAACCTGCCATGCAAGGCTTAGTCTTGCAATCAAGACAGCGATTAGCTTCAACAAGTGCTTCAGCCTCGCTATAGCCAAGTGCTACTTCATTCATGTTCTTGACTCTCTCTTCAGGTGCCTGAGATGGCATATCCTGATGAGGAATCTGAGCTCTGTCTTTTGCTGTTAAATTCTCAGGGAGAGCAGAAAGAATCTCTTCAGCTTCCCTATTCAGTTCTTCTGGTGTTTTCATCTTAAGCCTGTCCTTCTGGAATATTGAGTTCAATGTGGCACTTATGGTGCTTTTCCATCTCTTCGCTTCTATATGTGCGGCTTCTCTTCATCATATTGTCCCAATCGACTAAGTGGCCATCGAACTCAGGACCATCAACACATACGAACTTAGTCTCTCCACCAACAACTACACGACAGCCACCACACATGCCTGTGCCGTCGATCATGATAGTATTGAGAGAAACCAGAATCGGAGTATTGGTCTTAGCAGCGCTAAGAGTACAGAACTTCATCATAATAGCAGGGCCGATAGCTACGACTTTATCAACACCTTCTTTGCAAAGCTCCTCCAAAGGCTCTGTAACAAGTCCCTTTCTGCCATATGAACCATCATCTGTAACAACGATCAAGTCTGGATCGATAGTTCTCATCAGATCCTCTTCAAGAAGAAGGCTCTTATTGCGTGCACCGATAATGCATCTGACCTCGTTTCCAGCTTCCTTCATTGCTTTCGCAATAGGATAAAGAGGCGCAACTCCAACACCGCCGCCTACGCATACGACTTTGCCGAACTTCTCGATGTGCGTTGGGCTTCCAAGTGGACCTAATACATTCTCAATCTCATCACCAGCATTCATTCTGGCAAGAAGGTGTGTGCCCTCTCCGACTGCCTGGAATACAATTGTAATAGTTCCTTTATCTGCATCAGCATTAGCGATAGTTAATGGAATTCTTTCATTGAAATCACCACCTCTCTGGATGATGACAAACTGACCAGCTTTACGCTCTCTGGCAATCATTGGTGCCTCAATTTCCATTGAGAAGACCTCAGCAGAAAGCTGCTTCTTATTTAGAATCTTGTACACTCTGAAACTCCTGCATGTGAATTATAATTGATTAAACTATGTTGGTACAGCTTACGAGACAAAAATGAGCCCAAAGACTGGGCTCTAGTGTTTGAATTTGACTAATATTTAGTTGATCTTGATATTTATCGATCCAATATCCTTTTTGGCTTTTTTAGCTATCTGAAGTGTCAATACGCCATTCTCAAGATTAGCGCTTATGCCGCTTTCATCTGCATCTTCAGGAAGCGTGAAAGACCTTGAAAAACCATTATGCCTGATTTCTCTCATAAGGTATTTTCTCTCGTCTTGGCACTCTTTCTTCTTTGCAGCTATAGTAAGCACATGCTTCTCAAGTGTCAGCTTGATATCTTCTTTCTCATAGCAAGGAACCTCTGCAGCAATGAAGTATGAACCCTCATTCTCATATACATCTACAGGAGGAATCTTGTTCCTGACATAGCTATCCTCAAATAGATCATTGAATAAATTACCTAATGTGTATTCGTTATAACTCATTGTTGTATCTCCTATGCTTAACAGTAGCAGGATGCGTGCCAACTTTTATAATTCATTATAATTTAAAGAGTTACATTAAATACACAACTAAGCTGAAATAATTGACTGTTTACTCAATGACACAAAGTGACACAATAGCGAGTGTTAATTTGACACACTCGCTCAATTTCTCTTCAAAACTACGTCACTTTGACTCTATTCTTGGTCTCTTGTCAGATCCTTGAGCCATTTATACTTCCTATAGTGATAGAAAGTCCAAGGAATCTTTCCAACTTCATCAAGGCATGTGCATCCATAGACGATAGCAACAGGCCATGAGAATACGAATGTGCCTAGCGCAGCTATTGGGATAGCAATGCACCACATTGTGATCATGATTGAATAGAAATCAAAGAGAGTGTCACCACCAGATGCAAACATGCCATTGATAACAACAGAGTTGAATGCGGCACCGATTATATATAGAGAAAGTATCGATGCAATTGTTATGAAGTCCTTTTCGGCCCCTGCTGAAAGATGGACAATCTTAAGAGCTGGCATTATTGAAAGGAGTATCAAAGCACATGATATTGCTCCGCATACTACAGATAAGAATGTAAGCCTATCGCCATAGACTTTCGCTCTCTGGAGGTTTCCAGCGCCTAGATCATAGCCAACAAGTATCGCAGCGCCACCAGCGAGGCCTCGCATAAAGCAGCTGACTAAGTTTCTGACAACAGATGCAACAGAGTTAGCAGCTGCAGCATCGAGTGATATGTGGCCCATGAATGCTGAGTAGGATGCAAAACCTACTGTCCAGAAGACATATGCACCCATAAGCGGCATAAGCTGTTTGACGAAGTCCTTTGATAGTTCCTTATTGAAGTAGAACAAACGGGTGAAATCTGGACGAGTGAAGCTATCTTTATAGGCATAATACAAAGATAGAATCAGCTCTACTATTCTTGAAATCACAGTTGCAAGCGCAGCGCCTTCAATGCCAAGCGCAGGGAACCCAAATAAGCCGAAGATGAATACTCCATTGAGGGCAATATTCAGAACTACTGCTGTTGTGCTTATCTTCGCTACAGCTGGAGTATTCTCTCCAAGCTTGATAAGCGAAATCAGCGGCTGAGATATTCCCGTAATCAGATAAGATACAGCTGCGACTTTCAGGTAATCAACGCCAAGCGTGACGAGAATATCCTGATTGGTGAGTATCCGCATCAAAGTAGCTGGTGTGAAAAAGCAAAGATACGCAAAGATAGCACTTATGATTACGCTTATTCTGAAGCTCATGCAAAAGATCTTATCTAGCGTTTTCTTGTCTCCGCGCCCAGCATACTGAGCTCCGAGAATCTGAAGCGCTGCAACAACACCTGAGACTGTTACATTCTGAACAAACTGAATCTGAGATGCCAATGAGACAGCAGCCATAGCATTCTGCTCAAGCATGCCCAGCATGATAGTATCTGATGCGGCAACGCAAGCAAGCATGAAGTTCTGGAAAGCAATAGGCAATGCTAAATGAAATAGCTTTCTGATAAATACACTGTCACTGAATGTCTCTTTGATAAACTGTCGTCCCATAAGAGCCATTAAACAAGAAAACGCAGAGGAAAGTAAAGGTGGTTTTTATATAGGAGAATCCTCAAAGGAATCCAATTCTGCACTGTGTTGGAAAACTTCATTTGAGGAAGGTCGTCTAAAGCATTAAAACTATCAGTTTTTCCAATGAACCTCCTCGGGGTAGAACCCCGAGGTATCTCACCTAAGCCTCGGGATCTCCTTTCGGAAAATTCAATAGCA
>CAKQJZ010000066.1 GCA_934247875.1 uncultured Spirochaetales bacterium | reverse complement strand
AGCAAATCGCTATAGAAGAAACAGCATGATATTCGTTATTTCTTCAATTATGGTCTAGACAAAGGGCTTAGCTTACTCTTTTGTATGCCACCCAGATGTATTCTTGTCTCACTATCCTTTTGATGAAGAAGCAAAGAGTGTTTCAAGAGATATAATCACACTCTCAGCAGAGCTGAATCTTCCACTTGAAGTCAATGCAAATGGAATTGCTAAATCACATAATGAAGGGCTCGATTATTATAGATATCCACGAAAAGAGTTCTTCTCTTTAGCTTCCTCTCTTGGCGCTGCGTTCGTAAAAAACAGCGACGCTCATAAAGTTGCTAACTTAGATAAATACAGCGCAGAACTAGATGCCTTTATAAAAGAGTTAGACCTCGACATGCTTGAGCCAAAGGCTATAAAGGAAGGGGAGCGATATAAGCTGACATTTGAAAAGGATAATTAGTCATGTTTCGCAAAAATAAAAATATGTAATTTTTGCGAAATATATTATAATATTCATAATATGAAACTAATCGAAAGAACCAGTTATTTAGAGCGTTTATTTGCAGTTCGCGATATTCCAGATATTAAGGTTATTACTGGAATCAGACGAAGTGGAAAATCAAAACTAATGGATGCTTTCATTGAAAGAATAACGCCTGAAGAGAATTTGAATATCATTCGCATAAAATTGACACTTAAGCAATATGAAGCACTGCTTAATGCTGATGCGTTATATGAATATGTTGAAAGCCAATATAAAGCAGATAAGGATAACTATCTATTCATCGATGAAGTTCAGCTATGCAGTGGGTTTGAGCGTGTAATAAATAGCTTCTATGAAGAAGAGAAATTCGATATTTATCTAACTGGTTCCAATGCTTTTCTGCTTTCAAGTGATCTTGCGACATTGTTTGGAGGAAGAGTTGCTGAAATCCATATCTTTCCTTTTTCTTTCTCTGAGTACATGAAATACTATCCTTCGCCAGATATTCAAACATCTTTCGAAGAATATGTTAAGAAAGGTGGAATGGCAGGATCTTATCTATATAGAACTGATGAGGATGCAAAAGCATATATAAAGAATGTATATCGTTCAACAATTGCAAAGGACATAATCGGGAAATATCATCTGGAGAATGAGAACCTGCTTCTGATGCTCGGTGATTATCTTATGGACACGGTAGGAGAAAGAACTTCAGTACGAAACATAGCTAATAAAGTTTCCAGCTCATCATATAAGACCAATGATAAGACTATTGGGAGTTATCTATCTTCTTTATGCAAAGCTTTCATGTTTTATCCAGTCCAGCGCTACGACATAAAAGGCAAGCGATATCTCGAAACAGAGCAGAAATACTATTTGGCAGATTTGTCATTTAGATTTGCTGAAATTGGCACTAAAACCACGGACTATGGGCATTTGTATGAGAATCTTGCAGCAATAGAACTTATGCGCCGCGGCTATGAAGTGTATGTAGGTCAGCTATATCAGAAAGAGATAGATTTTGTTGCAATCAAGAATGGCATGAAGACATATATTCAAGTCTCTGATGATATTTCAAAGCCGGAAACCTTCAAGAGAGAAGTCAGCGCATTGCTTTCTGTAAAAGATGCATATCCAAAAGTGCTTATTGCCAGGACAAAACATTCTGAGTCGCAGTATGAGGGTGTCAGGGTTATAGATATTGCAGAATGGCTGCTTTCAAAAGAATAGTCGGGCAGGGCGGATTTGAACCGCCGACCCCTTGGTCCCGAACCAAGTGCGCTAGCCCCTGCGCTACTACCCGATGCATGAAGATTATAGGTTTTTATGTGTTATTGTGCAATTAAATGAAATCAGCAAACTCTGCGTTAGCTGCTTTTTTAAGGTCTTCAGGATTGAGTTCAATCATTCTGCCTCTTTCTCCTGCAGAGACATAAACACTCTCTTCAAGCTCTGCTAGTTCAGATATGAAAGTAGGGTATTGATGAATCATTCCAAGAGGTGAGCAGCCGCCTCTGACGTATCCTGTGTATTTCTGAAGCTCTGATGTCTTTAAAAGATCAATTGACTTGCTATCTGTCAAAGCTCTGGCTTTCTTTAGTGATATATCGAACTCTGCTGGTAGACAGAATACAAAGAGCTTCTTGCTCTCATTGATCATCACTATAGTCTTATATGTCTTTTCTGGATCAAATCCACCATTAGATGCTGCATGGATAGCATCTAGGTTTTCTTCATCCCACTCATATGAGTGAACAGCATATTGAATTGAAAGAGAATCAAGGATTCTCATTGCATTGGTTTTAGTTGCTTTAGTTTTCATATATCAAGTAAAAATACAATCATCAGCGAAGTTAAGCAATATAGCTAATTGCTAGGTGACTCAATAAAAAGGTCTCCCAAAAGGAGACACTTCTCATCAGAACTTCTCAGATAGTTCTAAGATTGCTTTGACTTTGTCGCTATCTGTGTATTTCAGAGCAAATTCACTTTGTCTAAGTGTTCCACCCATGAAGATGTTTCCAGGATGGTATTCCATCTTTGTTCTCACTTCTGAGCTTCTGGACATATGGTATTCTTTAGCGTGTAGAAGTCTGTTGATTCTCTCAAGGTTAGTATCTTTGATGCCAGCGCCTGGCATAATGATGATCCTATCTCCTGCTTGTTCCATAATCTTCTGCAGGTTCTCAGCACCTTCAAGTGCACTAGGCTCTCCGCCGCTAGTGAGTATTCTGTCAAAGCCTAGGCTTATGATATCCTCAAGCGCCTTAGCCTGGTCCTTGACCATATCAAAAGCACGATGGAATGTGCAAGCTAAAGGACGAGCAAGCTCTACAAGCTCAGCGCATCGCTCTTTATCTACAGATCCATCTGGGGTAAGAATGCCAAAGACAACTCCATATACACCCTCATCTTTCAATGCCTTGATATCTTCCTTCATAGCTTCAAATTCGATATCGCTATAACAGAAGTCACCACCACGTGGGCGTACCATGACATTCAAAGCTATAGAGCTGAGCTTCTTTGCCGCTCTGACTGTTCCGATAGATGGTGTAATTCCACCTTCAAAGAGATCTGAGCAAAGCTCTACTCTTTTAGCACCGCCTTTCTCAGCAAGTACAGCAGACTCTGCGCCTTCAATGCATATTTCAATCAATGGTTTCATTTGTTTGCAAAAAATAAAGCTGCACACAGTGATGCATGCAGCTTTGTAGTCTCAATTACTTGCAGAGAATCTTGAACTCATCTGCAACGAACTGTACTTTAGGTCCGATGATTACCTGAACGCTTGTCTTTCCAGGTCTGATTACACCCTTAACGCCTGCGCTCTTGATCTTCTTGTCATCTACGAGAAGTCTGTCCTTAACCTCTAAGCGAAGTCTTGTGATGCAGTTGTCGATTGATGTAACGTTATCCTTGCCACCAACACCCTCAAGAATGATCTTAGCAACTGTTGTGTAGTCGTTAGATGAAAGCTCTGCGTTTAGCTCATCTTCAGCATCGTCTTCTCTGCCTGGTGTCTTGAAATCGAATTTCTTGATCATGAAGTAGAATACTACGAAGTAAAGAGCAAATGCTACAAGACCGAGAACTAAGAGTAGTGCAGGGTGTAGAGCATGTGGTGCCTTGAATGAGAGTACCCAGTCAACAAGACCTGCAGAGAAGTTGAATCCTGCTCTGATTGGAAGTGCTGCTGTAACACCTACGAAGATACCTGTAAGGATTGCATGAGCAAGGTATAGGCCTGGAGCTAAGAACATGAATGAGAACTCGAGAGGCTCTGTAACACCTGTGAAGAATGAACATAGAGCAGCTGCGAATAGGATACCTGCTGCTGTCTTCTTGTTCTTGTTCTTTGCTGTGAAATACATAGCAAGAGCTGCAGCTGGGAGACCAAACATCATTACTGGGAAGAATCCAGCCATGTACATACCTGTTACACCAGTTGTACCTGTACCAGCCCAGAAGTTACCAAGGTCGTTAATGCCAGCAACGTCAAACCAGAATACGCTGTTGAGTGCGTGGTGGAGACCAACTGGGATGAGAAGTCTGTTGAGGAATCCGTAGATACCAGCGCCTACAGCACCAAGACCAACTACAAATTCGCCGAACTTAACAAGAGCACCGTAGATGAAAGGCCATACAAACATCATAGGAACACAGATTGCAAGTGTGATGAGTGCTGTCATGATAGCAACAGATCTTTTGCCTGAGAAGAATGCAAGGAACTCAGGAAGCTGAGTCTTGTGGAATCTGTTGTAGCAGTATGCACCGATAAGACCTGCAAAGATACCGATGAACTGGTTGTTAACCTTTGTGAAAGCTGCCATGTTGAGCCATGAGATGTTACCAACAATTGCAGGAGCTACTGATCCGAGAATTGTCTGGAAGAACAGCCATGATACAAGACCTGCAAGAGCAGCTGTGCCTTCCTGGTCTTTTGACATGCCAACAGCAACACCAATGGCGAATAGGATAGCCATGTTGTCAATAAGAGCACCGCCAGCCTTGATAAGCAATAGTGCAAAAACATTGTTTCCACCCCAACCAGTTGGGTCAATCCAGTAACCAATACCCATTAGGATACCAGCAACAGGTAAGCAAGCAACAGGCAACATTAACGATTTGCCAAGTTTTTGTAGAGTCTTCATCATATGAAACTCCCTCCTTTATTTGATTGCACTCGATGGTGCTATTTTATAAATTAGCTTCGAAGAACTCCTGTAGAGTCTTGATAGCTTCATTTTCATCTTCTCCATCTGCCTTGACAGTAACACTCTCATCTTTTTTGACAGATAGCTTCATGAGTGCCATGAGTCTCTTCATATCTGCAGAGCCCTTTGCGCCCTCAATTGTAATCGTGCTCTTAAAGCCTGAAATAGCCTTAACCAGCTGTGCTGCAGGACGAGCGTGGATGCCAAGCTCATCCTTGATTACATAAGTAAATTCCTTCATTTCTTATACCTCACTTTCGATAATCTTTTTTCTGACTTTCAAGATGTTTGATGGAGCAACGCTAAGCTCGTCGTATCCCATCTTCAAGAACTCATCTGTAAGAGCAAGGTCTGAGCCAAGCTCTCCGCAGATGCCCACCCAGATGTGCTCTTTATGCGCATTCTCTGCGATGAGCTTCAATAAGCGCATAAGGGCAGGGTGGTGTGGATCGAAGAATGACTCAAGCTTTGCATTCTGCCTATCGATTGCGAGTGTGTACTGTGTTAAGTCGTTAGTACCAACACTGAAGAAATCGACCTCCTTAGCAAGCTCATCAGAGATTACAGCAGCGGCAGGTGTCTCGATCATGATACCAAGTTCGAGATCCTTTCCAACTGCTTTGCCTTCGCCTTCAAGCTCGCACTTTACGCTCTTTACAATCTCTTTGATCTCTAAGACTTCGTTCTTGCTGATAATCATAGGGAACATGATTGATACTGGGCCTAATGCACTTGCTCTGAGAATAGCTCTGAGCTGTACGCGGAAGATATCATGCTGCCTTAAGCATATTCTGATTCCTCTGTAACCAAGAGCAGGGTTCTCTTCCTTCTCTAAGTTCAGGTAATCAGCTTGCTTATCAGCGCCGATGTCGAGAGTCCTTATTACAACTCTTCGTCCATTCATCTTCTCAACGACATATTTATATTTCTCAAAAAGCTCTTCCTCTGTAGGCAGAGAGCTACGACCAAGGTACAAGAACTCACTCCTCATTAAGCCAATGCCCTCGGCGTCCCCTTTTAAAGCATACTCTACCTCTTCAGCGTCTCCGATGTTAGCAAATAGATTAACCTTCTTTCCGCTCTTTGATATTGTCTCTTTTCCTCTATATGTCTCGAGGTCTCCATTTTCTTTCTCTTCAGCTTCTGCTTTAGCTTTCAGCTCATTCAATACATCAGCATCTGGATCAATGTAGAAGCGGCCAGATGTGCCATCAACTACCATCTCTTTTCCATCAAGATCGCACTCTAGCGGAACATCTGCCTGAACAATTGATGGAATGCCGATAACTCTTGCAAGTATTGCTGTGTGTGAGTTGCGGCTGCCTTCTCTTGTTGCAAATGCGAGAATCTTGGATTTATCAAGCTGGATAGTCTCACTTGGAGTAAGATCATCAGCAACGATAATGCACTTCTCATTCATTTCAAATGAGTTTTCTGCACCTACTAATATATTTACAAGTCTCTTGGAGATGTCTCTGATATCTGTGCATCTAGCCTTCATGTACTCATCATCGAGGCTTGCAAAGATAGTTGCCTGCTCTTCGCCAGCTCTGTTTACGCTATATGCAGCAGAATAACCTTCATCGATTAAGCTATTGATGCTGTCCTGGAAATCCAGGTCCTCAAGCATCATCATCTGTATATCTATAATAGCAGCTTCTTCTTCTCCAAGCTCTTTTAGAGTCTTGTCAAAAAGCTTCTGAAGGTCTTCATGTGCTCTCTCTCGTGCAAGTCTCAGCTTCTCTCTTTCTGTTTCCTTGCAATCTGATTTCTCAGCAATCTCTACAGACTCTCTCTTTATTAGATGATATGGGCCAATAGCGATACCTCTGAATACAGATAATCCCTTTCCTTCAATCATCCTTACGCCTCTGTTATCTCGATTACTGCTGTGTCTTTATCGACATCGATATTGATCTCTGATTTGACTTCTTTGTATGTTTCTGTATTAAGAACAACCATTGGAACTATAACGTTGTACCCCTTTTTGATCAGTTCCTCTCTGTCGAACTCAATTAATAAGTCGCCTTTCTTAACTGGATCATCGCTCTTTTTGAATGTCTTGAATCCATCTCCTTTGAGAGCAACTGTATCGATTCCAACATGAATGAGAATCTCAACTCCTTTATCGCTTTTTAGATTGACTGCATGGCCTGTATCAAACATCAAATCAACAACACCATCGCATGGGCTGTAGATTTTGTTATCGCTTGGTATGATTGCAACACCCTTGCCGAGGATTTCCTCTGAGAAAGTAACATCAGGCACTTCAGTAAGTGCGACGCTCTTTCCTTTTACTGGAGCATTTAAACAGATTTTATCATCATTTTTAAATAGCTTTCCAAATAGTTTCATATTATCTCCTTTTGCAATATTCTCTTAGACCATAAATGTTTGATGCGAGTATAGCTTTGTCCATATCTGTAAATGGGCGCTTTGTGCTTTTCATAATGTGAGCCTCAACAAGCTCTGCTAACATTATGCACTCTGGAGCTATGCTCTTTATCAAAGCAGGGAATCTATCTGTTGATTTATCTACGATTGTATGTCCCTGGAAAATACGGAAGACAAAGTACTTCAAGAAGCTGATAAAGCTTGCGCCAACGACATCATCATCGCTGAAATCAAAGTCTGTCTTCTTTCTTATTAGCTTTAGAACATCAGCAATCGTCTCTGTAATTCTCATGATAGAGCTGATTTCTGTATTGTACTCAGCGTTTACAATATGCAGCGCAATCGCACAAGCCTCATCATCCTGAATTTCTACATTCATTGTTTTTTCAATGCGCTTTAAAGCGTTCTTTCCAAGTAGATATTCTCTAGGGTAGAAGACCTTGACATCTGCACTTATTGCAGAGTATAGATCAAGTCCCCTTCTGGATTTTGAGAGTGCGAAGTTGATATGGTCTGTAAGAGTTATGTAGATGCTGTCATTGAGTTCTGTATTGAGCATCTCTTTAGCGCTGTCGATAATCTCAATTGAAATATTCAGAAGCTCTTCTGGCATATTCGAGAATAGGTCTCTAGCTGTTTCATAGCCATTCTTCTTCTCAATTGAGAAAATCTTCTCAATGCGGCTCTCATCAAGTTCTGATCCTGCTTTGAAATCGAAGCCCAGACCCTTTCCCATTGCAATCTGTTCTCTGCCATCTGAGGACAAACATGTAACGATATTATTATTGATTGTTTTAATAACTTTCATGTTGCCCCTCCTTTTTTTAGCAGATAATAAAAAAAACCAACTTTATTAGGCTATCAAAGAAAAGAGAGACTCTATCCCTTTAAAAGCATAATAAAATTGGTTTTGCCCAAATGGTAACAATCCGCTTGCTCTCTCTATTAACTCATTGAAAATAGGAACTGTCAAACTTTATTTTTAAAAATTTGCAAATATAAAATAATTTAACTAAAATCGAAAAATATCTATAGCTTTTGTAATCGCTAATAAAGATAATTCAATCAATCCCTATTGCATAGGATATTTTATTCTTTGAAATGAAGTATTAAGGAATAGTTATAGTAGACAATATCATATTAAGAATAAGGATTATTTTCTCTGCTTCGGGTTTTTGCGCAGTTTCATTTCGGGTTTTTGCGCAATTTCATTTCGGGTTTTTGTGCAATTTCATTTCGGGTTTTTGTGCCGCGCCATATTCTTAAGTGCTTTATTGCAATATAGAGATGTCTATTTTCTTCTTAGGTAAATCCGCAGCATTGGATTTCAGATACATAGTCATATATATTGGCAAATATCTTATATTTCCAATTTTCTCGACATTATTTGTAGAAAAAACAATGGCATCCCTGATTCTGAAGTTTTTGACGTTCATTACATTGTCGAGGGCTTTGTGTTTTTTATATTCATGTCCGCTTTTTACTTCTAATGGCAATACATGAGAATCAAGTTCAACTATGAAATCAAGTTCTCCATATTTTTTCTGGGAGTAGTAATATCCATAACAACCATGGCATAGAAGCTCTTGAGCGACATAGTTTTCAAAGATTGCGCCATTGTTTATATCACTATCATGCGCTAAGAGTTTTAATTGTGTATTGCGTCCATACATCTGGGAAAGCAATCCAACATCAGAAATGAATACTTTCATTAGATTGCTTTCAAGATTTGCTTTAAGGGGAATCATTGGCTCTTTTACGTTGTGCACATCAATTACAACACCTGCATCAATAAGCCAGTTAAAACTATTCTCATATCTATCGAATTTGAAGTGAGGATCAATATCGGTAAATTTGTACCTTTTGTTCATTGCATCCAATTCAGATGGAATGAGGTCATAGATCTTTCTTAATCTGAGTTTCTTATCTTCATGTTCATATCTAGTGAAGTCCATCTTATAAAGCTCAATAATGTTCTTCTGTATATTAGATACTTTCAATAATGATCCTGAGTTAATATATTCAGATACTGCTGCAGGCATTCCTCCAACTACTAGATATATGTAAAAAAGCTCCATCAGTTTTTCATGAATAGCTGAATCAACAGGAATCATTTTCTCAAAGCAATCATGAAGGCTGCTGAAAATCCTATCTGATACATTAAAGGCATTTAAGAATTCTTCAAAATCAAGAGGATACATCTCAATGATTGAGAGATAACCAACAGGAGCAGATTTTATGTTATGCACTTCAACGCCTAAGAGCGAGCCTGATAATATATATCTGAAGGTTCCTTCTTCTACTAGGAATTTTATTGCAGTCGAAATTGAAGGGCACATTTGGACTTCATCGAGGAATAATATGCTGCTTTCCTTTATTTTATGGCCAACAATAAAAGACAATTCATTGACGAATCTTGTAACGCCGTTCTCAAGAATATGTTCAAAAACAGGAACTAGGGCAGGAGTCTTAATGAAGTTTATCTCTTCATAGTCATATGAAGAGGAAAGGATACTGCGAATCAGATATGTTTTGCCAACTTGTCTAGCACCAGTTACCAAAAGTGCTGAATTATTGTCATCTTGAATCCAGTCTAATATTTCTTTCTCAGCTCTTCGTTTTAGCATTATTTCCCTCTGTATTTTACTAATATCATATTAATTATTTAAATACAAGAAAATATTTTAAATAATGCCGGGTTTTTCGAGTTTTTATAGGGATGTTTTGCCCGGTTTTCTGAGATTTTAAGTACTATTTTGCCGGGTTTTCTGATTGGAATGTAGTCAAAAAGCGAGGCTACAACTTATCCGCTGTAGCCTCTAAATAGTTTGGGTTTATCAGTTCTTTTTCAAGGTAATATCACAAGAACTCTTTGAAGGTAGCATGAAGAATACATAATGTTCTATATTGCCATATTCGACTTGTAATTCACATCTATTATCACTGGTATAGAAATGAGTACCATTCTCATCCATTACGTTTAAATAAGTATTTGGGTTAGTTGGATCACTCAAAATAATTGTGTACGAGTCACCTTCATCTTCTGGTGTAAATTTACATACTTTTGTGACTGATATATCACCAGGATTAGAAAATGTTTTCTTTATTCCATCTGCAGTTATTGTTTCTGCCGTACTATTTATTTTAGATAATTTTTGGTTTGTAATCAGTTTGATTTCATAATTAGCATCATTGAGTTCCAATTTGTATTTATCCAAAGTATATGCCACGCCTGTTTTCCAATGTTCCTCATCTTCTGATGATAATGTTAGGATTACGTTTTCGTTATTAACTACACCATTCTTTGAGCCTAGTCTTATTGTTCTTTCTTTCATAGGTGCAGTTGAAGAACCTCCTTCTGGAAGCCAGAGTGTCATTAAGTAATCACCTACAGTCATTGGTAGCAGTGTTAGCTTTTTCTTGACTATTTGGGCTATACCTATGATCTCAGAGCTGCCTATATAGTAATTAGAAGCAGTGGAGCCATCACTGAATGTAATATTATAATCTTCACATTGAGCACCGGCGTTTTGGGATTCCATAGTTATTACAAGTCGAGGTTCTTCTGAGCCTACTGCGCCACTTAATTCTTTGGTAGTTAAGACTCTTTCTCTTTCTCCGTTGTATTCAAATGAAAGAGGTATTGTTGGTGTTAATCTTGCTGCTACAATTGTAACAATTAGGTTTTCAGGCATTATATAATAGTTGTTAGAAGGAATGTTATCTACTAATATCACATGACTATCAACAGTACTGCCAACGTTAGCGCTACTCATTGTTACTTTGATTGAAGTATTCTCATCATCAACTTGGCCTATTATAGATGAATAACTGATATGTTGTGACCGTTAGTCAAGTGATATTATACATCTGTGAGCACAAATGGCAAATACAGTTCAGGTT
>CAKQJZ010000065.1 GCA_934247875.1 uncultured Spirochaetales bacterium | reverse complement strand
AATATACAAGTCAAGAAAAATCTTAAAAACTTTTCAAAAATCTTTTTTAGGGGTGGGTTTTCATGCGTAACGACTAGGTGTCAAGGTCTAGTATTGCATTTATTCTGACACTGATTTAAAATGTGTAAAAAATAATCAATACTGAACGACAAGGCTTTTGCATGTTTCTGAAATTGGCTTGACTAAGAGGTTATTTATGGACTATCTTCAGATGGCTTAGCAAATTGTGTTGACGCTCTAAGACACTTTTGGTAAACTTGAAAACCGTCGAAAGATGAATATAAATAGAGAGGAATAAAAATGGCAACTCCTAAGTATAAAACATCAAAGTCTAAAGCTGCTTCTAGAAAGCATGCTAACATGAAGCTCTCAGCTCCAAATCTGGTTGCATGCCAGACATGTGGTAACCTGATTCCTTCACACCGCGTATGCCCAAAATGTGGCTATTATGCTGGTAAGCCTGTTATCGTAAAAGACGAGGAGTAGACTTAAGATGACTGAGAATGAAGTTTTTAAGAAAGTAAAGGACTTAGTAGTAGAGAAGCTATCTGTTGATCCTGCTAAAGTTACAATGGATGCATCTCTCAGAAAGGATCTTGGCGCAGACAGCCTAGATACTTATGAGCTTGTTTATGCTATCGAGGAAGAGACAGGCATTACTATCTCTGACGACATGGCAACAGAGTTCGAGACAATTGGGGATGCTGTTAAGTATCTTGTTAAGGAACTGAACTAATTGCTTCCATATCAGTCTAAGGCTCCCTTTATCACAGAAGACCGTGAGAGGGAGCTTCTTTGTTTCCTTAAGGATAACAATCTAAAATTTCAGGACTTAAGGCTTTTGAATCTTGCCTTCACTCACACAAGCTATGCTAACGAGTGCAAAGGCGAGGTTGATAACAACGAACGCCTTGAGTTTTTAGGTGATTCTGTCCTAGGTTTAGTGACAGCAGAATACCTATTTTCTTTTTACCATAAATTCCATGAAGGTGATTTCTCTAAGATCAAAGCTGTTGTAGTCTCAGAAGAGTCTCTCTCTGAAGTTGCATCAAGAATGGACTTTGAGCGCTACTTATTAGTTGGCAGAGGTGAGAAGATCCAGGGCGGCAAACGCAAGAAAGCAATCAATGCAGACGCTATGGAAGCTGTTATTGCAGCGCTATATCTAGACCAAGGCTTTGACGCAGCACGTGATTTCATCCTTTCATTCATTCCTGAACAGGTTACTAAGCTTCAGAAGAATCAGCTTTCTTATAAGGATTACAAGACTGAGCTTCAGGTTTATTACCAGAAGAAGAAGGGCAAAGTCCCACTATATCAGCTTGTAAGCCAGTCTGGCCCTGATCATGAGCAGGTCTTTACTGTTAAAGTCTCTCTTGGAAATAAGACATATGGACCAGCTGAAGGTAAGAATAAGAAAGCCGCTGAACAAGCAGCTGCTAAGCTTGCGCTTATTTCTCTTGGCATTGAGCGTAACACTCAGAAAGAGAAAGCAGAGTCTCCCTCTGATTCTTCTCAGGATCTTCAATAACCAGAGAAAGCAGATAGTTCAGAGTCTTTCCAAGCATAGGCCCTTTGATTCCAATAGCCATCAGATCTTCTCCTCTTATTGCAAGGTCTTTAAGAGAGAGTGCTTGCTTAGTCTCAAGGAGCTTTTCAACTCTCTCTTTGAGTTCTCTATCGAATGCGCTTCCGTCTGGCATTGGTCCTAGCGTTGCAGCTCTATCTGCATCACGCAGAAGAAAGAGCTTATCTATGTATTCTCTGCCAACTCTATTGATGAATCTTCTTACAGCGCCATCAGACCAATCAGGGCTGTATGAGAACATATGCTCTCTCACAAGGTGCGAAATCTCATATTTCTCAGCGTTCGATGCTTTAAGTCTATCAAGGATTTCTTTAGCAATAGCTTCGCCTTTGATATCGTGGCTATAGAATGTATTTCTCTCTTGTCCTTCTTTGAGCGCATCTGGCTTTCCAAGGTCATGGAATAATGCAGCGACTTTGAGGTTTATCTCATAGTTATGAGCTGTAGCATATTCGAGCGCTAAAAGTGAGTGAGTGTATACATCTTCACTATGGTATCCACCTTGCATAACGCCATAGCAGCGTGAAAGCTCAGGAAGAACGATATCCATAATCTTAGTCTCTCGCATAGCTTCTAAGCCTCTTCTCGGAGCTTTGCCATCGATCAATCTGAATAGTTCTTCTTTGACTCTTTCTTTAGATACATTCTCAATATTCTTATAGAGCTTTGCCATAGCATTCTTAGTGCTCTCTTCGATATCGAAATCGAGTTTGGATGCAAAGCGGCAAGCTCTCATAAGCCTAAGCCCATCTTCAAGGAATCTCTCTTCTGCAACTCCGATTGCTCTGATCTTCCTTTTTTCGAGGTCAGCAAGGCCATTGTGGTTATCTATGATGTTTCCATTATCAAGATTTACTGCAAGTGCATTGATTGTGAAATCACGGCGCTTAAGGTCTTCATCGATGTTTCTGATGAACTCGACGCTATCTGGATGCCTGCCATCGTGGTACTCACCGTCGGCGCGGAATGTAGTGATCTCATAGCTCTCGCCTTTATAGAGCACTGTGACTGTTCCATGCTTTATGCCTGTATCTATCGTGCGTTTGAACATCTTCTTGATTTCATAAGGATTGGCATCTGTTGTGAAATCATAGTCGTGATTGGCAAAGCCCAGAATATAATCTCTGACAGCTCCGCCTACAAGATAGAGCGAGAAGCCATTATCTTTGAATATTGAAGCTATTTCTCTGAGTTTTTCTGGAACCTCGTAGTGCATATTATGAATTTAGCATAAAAAAGCAATTTGCAAAATCAGCGAGAGTTATTTCAGGAAGAACCTTATAAGCTTCTGATTGAATTTAGTATATGGCATATAGCGCATAGGAAGGTCTATGAGAGTCTTCTTATCGACTATGCTCTTGTAGTGAGAGAATGTGTCGAAGCCTGCTTTGCCATGGTATGATCCCATACCGCTTTCTCTGAAGCCTCCAAAGCCCATCTCAGAAGTTGCTAAGTGGATGATAGTATCATTGATGCAGCCGCCACCGAATCCTATTTCACTTTCTACGCGCCTGATCTCGCTCTTTTTGCTGCTGAATATGTATAGCGCAAGCGGGTGCTCAAATGATTTTATAGTCTTTATAGCATCCTCGATTGTGTAGTATTCAAGAACAGGCATAATAGGGCCGAAGATCTCTTCCTTCATTACGCTGTCTTTGAGCAATGCTCCATCAAGCACTGTGGGCTCGATTTTGAGTGTGCTTCTATCGTATCGTCCACCTGCTGCGACTTTATTTGGATTGATGAGCTTTATCAATCTATCAAAGTGCTTTTCATTGATTATCTTTCCATAATCTTCATTTGAGAGCGGATCTTTAGAGAACTGTCTCTCGATTTCCTTTATAACTTCTCTTATGAACTCTGTCTTGACTCTATGCGAGCATAAGATATAGTCAGGTGCAACGCATGTCTGCCCAGCGTTTAGGTACTTGCCGAAGACTATGCGCCTAGCTGCAAGCTTGATATCTGCACTCTCTGTTACTATTACAGGGCTCTTGCCGCCAAGCTCCAATGTAACAGGTGTCAGATGTGCACTTGCGCTTTTCATGACTTCTTTTCCAACAGCTTTGCTTCCTGTGAAGAAGATGTAATCAAAGTTCAGTGATAGAAGTGCTTTATTCTCTTCTCTTCCGCCTGTAACTACAGCAACATAATCTTCTGGGAATATAGCACTAATAAGTGCTCTGATTGCTTCGCTTGTGTAATAAGAATAAGCACTTGGTTTGATTATTGCTGTGTTGCCTGCAGCTATTGCATCAGCAAGTGGCTCAAGAGTAAGCAGTAGCGGATAGTTCCAGGGGCTCATTATCAGCGTATTGCCATATGGGGAAGGGTAGCGATACGAAGTGGCCATGAACTGCGAAAGCGGTGTTCTTACTTTATGTCGCTTAGCATTCTTCTTTATATGCTTGAGCTGCCAAGTTATCTCAGAAAGAGTCAGTCTGATCTCGCACATATCTGCCTCAGCTTTGCTCTTTCCTAAATCAAGCTTAAGTGCTTTCTCTAGCTCTTCTTCTTTCTCTTCAATTGCCTTATAGAGCTTTTTTAAGCTCTGGATCCTGAAATCTATATCTAATGTGTTTCCTCTCTCGAAGAACACTCTCTGTTTCTCTTTGATTGATCTTATTTCTTCTTCTTTCATATTACGCCAACACTCTATTATATATCTTCTCAAGTTCTTTTGCAGTCCAAAGCACAGGAACTGGATACAGTGGATTAGCCTCTCTTTCAGCATGCTTCGAGAGCTCTTTTATATCTTCCTTTTTGAGCTCTTCAAATTTCTCTGGAATATTCATCTCTTTATTGAGTCTTTTGATTTCATCGATGAATTTCATAGCAGCTGTCTTCTCATCTTCCAGTTCATCAGAGATGTTTATAGCTATAGCAAGCTTCTTGAGTTTCTTATATATAGCTTCTCCATATTCTTCAAGCACATATGGGAGCAGAATAGCATTTGCTTTTCCATGTGGAGTGTTGTATTTGCCGCTCATTGCGTGTGAAAGCGCATGGACATAGCCAACATAGCTTCGAGTGAATGCGCAGCCGGCAAGGTAGCTTGCCCTGAGCATATTCTTTCTGGCTTTTGGATCGGTTCCATTCTCGTATGCTTTCTCAATATTCTGGAAAATCAAGCGAACAGCGACTTTCGCTTCCATTCGGGTTAGCTTGAAGTTGGATTTCCCTATATATGCTTCAATAGCATGTGTCAGCGCATCAAGCCCAGTTGTGGCTGTTAGCGACTTTGGAAGCGAGTAAGTATATACAGGGTCTAGAACTGCGTAGCGCGGAATTAGAGGAAATGAGCTTATTGCGTATTTCTCTCTCGTAGCACTATCGACAATGACAGCAGCAAGCGTTGCTTCGCTTCCTGTTCCTGCTGTTGTTGGTATAGCTATCAAAAGCGGAAGCTTTTTGTAGACTTTGAGTATGCCTTTCATCTGTTTCAGGCTTTTTCTAGGCATAGCATATCTAGCACCAAGTGCTTTAGCTGTATCCATCGAAGAGCCACCGCCTAGTGCTATCAAGCTATCTGATGAAGATGCTTTAAATAGCGCTAATGCATTTTCAACAGTATCAGTTGTTGGATTCTGCTCGACTTTGTCAAAGAGGGTGTACTTGATTCCTGCTTTATCAAGTATTTCAAAGAGTGGCTTCAAAAGCCCATGTTCTACAATGCCTTTGTCTGTGACAATCATAGGGTGGTGCTTGCCTTCTTTTTCAAGTATCAGAGGAATGCCTTCGCTTTTATTCTCGATTAGCTCTGGCTCTCTATATGGCAGCAGCGGATAAGCAATATATAGGGCTCTTTGGTATGCCCTTGAATAGATTCTTTTTACTATGTTCATATGCTTATTATGACAAATTTACAAAAAGTGTAAAGATGTAATACTATAGCTATATCTTTTTATCACTTGAAGATTAATCCTTATTTATTTATCATTGGTAAGGCTAGGAGAAAATGATGTTTAAACCTGTAAACAGCAAAGTTGAATTCCCTAAGATGGAAGAAGAAGTCCTGAAAACTTGGCAGGACAATAATATTTACGAGAAATCTATCGAGCAGAGACCTGCAGATAATGAATATGTTTTCTATGATGGCCCTCCATTTGCAACTGGACTGCCTCATTTTGGTCACTTTGTACCAGGAACAATCAAAGATGCTATTCCTCGTTATCAGTCAATGAAAGGCAAGAGAGTCATCAGACGTTTTGGCTGGGATTGTCATGGACTTCCTGTTGAGTCTGAGATGGAGAAGACTATTGGTGTTTCAGGCCATGCGAATATCATTGATTATGGCGTTGCGAAGTTCAACAGCGAGTGTAAATCAATCGTTTTAAGATATACAGCTGAATGGAAGAAAGCTATTACAAGAATGGGCCGCTGGGTCGATTTTGATAATGGCTATAGAACTATGGACAAGAACTATATGGAGAGTGTTTGGTGGGTATTCAAGACTCTCTATGATAAGGGTCTCATCTATGAAGGCTACAATGTTCTCCCATACTCTCCAAAGCTTGCATCTCCACTTTCAAACATGGAAGTCAGCTTAGGTGGATATAAAGATGTAGTTGATCAGGCTGTTACTGTCAGATTCCTTGAAGATGGGACAACAGACACATACTTCCTTGCTTGGACAACAACACCTTGGACTCTTCCTTCAAACCTTGCTCTTGCAGTTGGTCCAGATATCGACTACATCAAAGTAAGAGATAAAGAAAGTGGTGAGTATTATATCCTTGCTGAGCACTTGATCTCAAAGTACTACAAGAATGCAGACGACTACGAAGTTGTAGAGCACTACAAGGGCACAGATCTTGTAGGCAAGGGCTATACTCCTCTCTTCCCATATTTCAAGGATCTTAAGAAGCTTGGAGCATTCTCAGTTGTTACAGCTGATTACGTTACAGTTGAAGATGGCTGTGGTATTGTTCATACAGCATCTGGCTTTGGTGTTGATGACTACAACACAATGAAGAACAAGCTTCCAAATGTTCCTGTTATCTGTCCTGTTGATGAGGAGTGTAAGTTCACATCCGATGTTCCAGATTGGCAGGGCATGTTCGTTAAGGATGCAGATAAGCCAATCATCCAGTACTTGAAAGAGCATGGCCTTCTTGTAAAGCGTGAGAACTATCTCCACTCATATCCATTCTGCTACAGAACTGGTATGCCTTTGATCTATAAAGCAATGAGCTGCTGGTTTGTAGATGTTCCAAAGATCAAAGAGACAATGCTCCGCTCTAACGATGAGATCAACTGGATTCCTTCTCATATCAAGTATGGTCGTTTTGGCAAGTGGCTTGAGGGCGCTAGAGAGTGGGCTATCTCACGTAACAGATTCTGGGGCAACCCAATTCCTGTCTGGAAATGCGATGGATCAGATTACATCGAAGTAATCGGAAGCGTTAAGGAACTTGAAGAGAAGTGCGGTCAGAAGGTCGATGACCTTCATAAGCAGTTCGTTGATGAGCTTACTTGGCCAAGCCCAGATGGAAAGGGCACAATGCGCCGTATCCCAGATATCTTCGACTGCTGGTTTGAGTCTGGCTCTATGCCATATGCTCAGCAGCACTATCCATTTGAGAATGAAGAGTACTTCAAGCAGCTATTCCCAGCAGACTTCATCAATGAAGGTCTTGATCAGACTAGAGGCTGGTTCTACTCTCTGACAGTTCTTGCAGCTGGTCTTTTTGGCAAGCCTGCATTCAAGAATTGCATAGTATCTGGAATCGTTCTTGCTGAAGATGGCAGAAAGATGAGCAAGTCTCTCAGAAACTATACTGACCCAATGCTTGTTGTTGAGAAGTATGGCGCAGACGCACTCCGCTTTGCACTGATGAACAGCTCAATCGTAAGAGCAGATGATCTGAAGTTCAGCGACGACCTTGTCAAAGATGCTATCAAGGATCTTATGCTTCCTCTTTGGAATGCATACTCATTCTTTGTAACTTATGCAAATATCGATGGATATGAGCCAAGCTCAACTCCATTTGATAAGCTTTCAAATTCTCTTGATAGATGGATTATCTCAGACCTCAATAAGCTCATTAAGGATGTTACAGCTTCTTATGATTCTTATGATGTTCAATCTATCTGCACATCTCTTGTTTCATTCATGGATGACCTCAATAACTGGTACATCAGAAGATCAAGAAGAAGATTCTGGAAGAGTGAGAATGATGGGGACAAGAAAGAGGCATATGATACACTCTATCGTGTTCTTCTGACTTTCACTAAAGTTGCAGCTCCAATGGTTCCTTTCATCTCTGATGAGATCTATCAGAATCTTTCTAAGGGAGAGCTCAAAGAGAGTGTTCACCTTGAGGATTACCCTGTATACAACAGCGAAGAGAGAGATGAGAAGCTTGAGAAGGAGATGAGCCTCATCGTTAAGGCTATCGCTATGGGCAGAGCGCTCAGAGCAACTTCTAACCTTAAGATCCGTCAGCCTCTTTCTTCTTACTTCATCGTAGATAGAAACGAAGAAGATAGAAATATCTTGAAGGCTAATGTATCTATCATAAGCGAAGAGCTCAACGTTAAGAGTGTAGCTGTTGAAGCAGATGAGAGCGCACTTGTCTCTTATAGTGCTAAAGCCAACTTCAAGGTTTTGGGCTCTAAGCTCGGAAAGAACATGAAGGAAGTTGCTGCTAAGCTTCAGAACCTGAAGAGTGAGGAGATTGAAGCTCTTCTTGATGGAAAGAGCCTGAATGTTGAGTACTCATGTGGCTCAATTGAAATCAGCGACTCTGATCTCGTTATCCAGCGCCAGGAGAAGGAGCACGTTAAAGCTCTCAACGAAGGCGAGCTTACTGTTGGATATGACACAGAGATTACAGAAGCTCTTCTGCTTGAAGGTATTGCAAGAGACCTCGTTAGATTCGTTCAGACAGAGAGAAAAGAGAAGGACTTTTTAGTTGCAGACCATATCTACTTAACAGTTTCTGGTAATGAACTATTCCAGAAAGCTGTAAAAGAGTGGAGTGACTATATCTCATCTGAGACTCTCTCAGATAAGCTCACTGTTGCTGATAACGATGGCACAGTTACAGATATCGCTGATAGCGAAGTAAAGGTTAAGGTAGAGAAGGTATGAGACGTTTAGTCTTCATAGCTATTACTGTAGTTCTTTTAGCGGGGTGTGTTCATCATACCCCGTTTAAGGATGAGTATTATTTCCAGGCTTTAGGAGAGGATGGAAGCGTTGTAGCAACAGCAGACCTTGATAAAGTCAGAGAAAGCTCTTTTTCTTCTTTGCTCCCAGAAAGCGGCGCACTAGACTATGCGCTTAAAAGAAGTGAGCGCTTATCACTCTCTTTGTCTCCAAAGCGTACAGATATCTATCCGCTTCCGCTTGATGAGTATACAAAGAGCGGTGCGCTAGAGGGCAACCTCTCTAAGACTATAATCAACAGCGCACTTGGACTTTCAAAAGAGTTCGATAAAGTCAAAGAGAATAAGCTCAAGTACTATAGCAATGGCACACTCTCTATGGCACTTCCAAAGAATGGCATTCTGCTATTCTCTGATGGCAGCTATAAAGAGCTCTATGATAAGACTATTTTAGAGCGTGAGAAGCTTATTCCAGATGATATAGCTTCATTTATGGCAGACGCTATGTTCGCGCTATTCATCAATTCACCAGAGACACTTCTCGATATTGGCTTTGAGCTACCTCAGAGTGTTATACAGGAGATAGATATCTCTTATTTAGGATTCTCAGAGTCTGATGCATCACTCTTGCTTTCAGGCACTCTTATCATGAAGAGTACATCAAGCGCTCGCGCACTTACTACTCTTTTGAAGAACCAGCTTATACAGGATGCTAAGAGGAGTGGTGAGAAGGTAGACATCAAGCAGCTCTCTGCTTATTTCAACTATAAAGAAACTACTGTCACTATCGAAAGCTTTGCTTTGAAAGGTGACATGGCTAATAAGGCTAAAGATACATTAACCAATGCCCTGGAGGGGTTAGTATAATGCCACTATATGAATATAAATGCACTGAATGTGGAAATGAATTTGAGCTCTTCAAGAGCTTTAAGGAAAGTGATGACGATGAAGTTTGCCCAAAGTGCGGCAAAGTTGCTAAGCGTGAAATCACAGATTGCGGTGCAGTAATATATAAAGGCAGCGGATTCTATTGCAAAGACAGCGCATCATGCAGTGGATGCTCAGGTAAATAAGAGGTAGGTTTATATGAAAAGGATATTAACAGGAGATAGACCAACTGGCCGTCTTCATTTAGGACACTATGTAGGCTCACTTAAAAGCAGAGTAGAGCTGCAGAACGATTATGAAGAGTTTATTCTTATTGCTGATGTACAGGCACTCACAACTCACTTTGAGAGGCCTGAGCTGATCAATGATTCAATATACAATGTATGCATGGATAATATTGCTGTTGGACTTGATCCAGAGAAAGTAACATTCATCCAGCAATCTGCTATCCCATCAATAGCAGAGCTTACGCTCTTCTATTCAATGATTACTACAGTCAATCATCTTCTTATCAACCCAACAATCAAGAGCGAAAGCAGAAACTATGGCTTTGGCGAGAATGATGGCGAGTTCGAGTATGACTTCTCAAAGCTTACTTATGGCTTCTTAGGCTACCCTGTATCCCAGAGTGCAGATATCACATTCTGCAACGCTGATCTTGTTCCAGTAGGAGAGGACCAGATTCCTCATATGGAGTTTACTAGAAAGCTTGTTAGAAAGTTCAATTCAATGTATGACACTAATATTACAGTTCCAGACTATAAGCTCTCACAGGTTCCACGTCTCTGCGGCCTAGATGGAAATGCTAAGATGGGTAAGAGCCTTGGAAACGCTATCTACCTTTCTGATACTCCAGAAGAAGTATGGAATAAGGTCAGAATGGCTGTTACAGATACAAACAGAATCTCTGTCAAGATTCCTGGAAACCCAGATGTATGTGCTGTATATCAATACCATAAAGCATTCAACTCTGAAGAAGTTGAGAACGTATGCTCTATGTGTAAGAATGCTCAGATAGGCTGCGTTGCTTGCAAGAAGCTTCTCAATGAGAAGATGAACGCACTTCTAGATCCAATCAGAGAGCGCAGACACTACTATGAAGAGCACAAGGAAGTAGTAAGAGACTTAATCAAGTCAGGCACTGCTAAAGCCAACGAAATCGGCAACAAAGCAGTAGCTGAAATCAAAGAAAAGATGCACGTAGCACTTTAAAAAGCAAATCCTCTAAATGGTTTAATCCAAATAGAGGATTTTTTATCTACATAATCTATAATTAGTTCTTCCATCATAATTTTACTCCTTTTTATTATTATTTCGGGTCAATCACTTTTCTTGTGGGATGAAATAAAAAGCAACCAAAGCTAATTGAATAAGAATGGGTCGTTAATCTAAAGTTTAATTACCACAAAAAACAAAGGAGAAACGACCCACTTG
>CAKQJZ010000064.1 GCA_934247875.1 uncultured Spirochaetales bacterium | reverse complement strand
AGAAAAAAACGCAAGACATCGATTTTGAATATTTATTCATTGCATTAGGGCGCTAACAGACTTTTGCAATTTCCTCTTATGTATTATTGATTCAGTGACAGTTATCGTATCCAGGCATAAGGGTAGAACTGCAACAGGTCATGTAACAAAGGTTTTCATAAATCCACTGTTTTATACAACTTTGTTCTGTTATTTTATCTACCACAATGTGGATCCTCAAGAATATGCAATTTTGCTGTATCCTATGGTTTTCTACACTATTGGTGATATTCTAATGAATCCGAATGGCAAGAGATTATATTTCCTTTTAGGGCAGCTCGCTTTTGCTATAGGCCATCTCTGCATGATGCATTTCTGGCTTAGATATGGCGTGAGCATATCATTCTTCGAAAATGGAATTCTGATTGGTTTAGCAATGTACATAGCATTTGCTGTAGCTGTCTATAAGAGATCGAAAAGAAAGAGATCTCTATTGTATTTCCTTCCTTTTTCTTTAGTGCTATTTGGATTAATAGCATCTTCAATTGGAACTTATAATGGTCTATTGCCTACTGCTTTAAGAACATTTGGTGCTTTATGCATAACTCTTTCTAGTGGTTCGATTGGAATAAATGAGACATTTGATTATCAGATACCAGATTATGTTGTAACAATTCTATATGTTGTTGCTAATGCGCTTTTTGTGATTTCAGCGTTACTATCTATAATGCCTGGCATTTAATTGTTAGTATCACTAACAATATTTGTTACTTCTTTTAATAAAACAAGTTAGTCAATTAATTTGAAGTAGGGTAAATCGTCTTTGTTAAGAGTCATAACAAAATAGAGGGCTGCATTTCTGCAAACCCTCTTTTGCATTTCATAGACCCATCTTGGCTTTCATCTTAGACCAGCTGTCTTTGAGTGTAACTGTTCTATTGAATACCATGTGTTCTTCTGTGCTATCTTTGCTATCTACGCAGTAGTAACCATTTCTGATGAACTGCAGATAGTCGCCAACCTTTGCATTCTTAGCTTCAAGCTCGATATATGCTTTAGGAATGACAACAAGAGAATCTGGATTGATGTCATCAAGATAGTTGCCTGTTGCTGCGCCTGGGCACTCAGCTTTGAAGAGCTTGTCGTACTGTCTGACTTCAGCAACAAGAGCATGATCTGCAGATACCCAATGGCTAGTGCCTTTGACTTTTCTACCGTCTGGAGTTGCGCCCCCACGGGACTCAGGATCATATGTGCAATGTACAGCAATGATATTGCCATTTGCATCCTTCTCAACTGAATTAGCTGTGATGTAATATGCATGCTTCAGTCTGATTTCATTGCCAATATAAAGTCTGTGATAGCCCTTTACTGGAACTTCCATGAAATCTTCCCTCTCAATATAGAGCTCTCTTGAGAATGCAATCTTATGTGTGCCAGAGTCAGGATCTTCAGGGTTGTTCTCAGCATCAAAATACTCGACTTTGTCTTCTGGATAGTTGTCGATGATGATCTTTATCGGATCCAGAACTGCCATCAAGCGTTTAGCTTTCTTATTGAGGTCCTCTCTAACGCAGAACTCCATAAGTGAGTAATCTACAACGCCTTCAACTTTAGCAACGCCAACACGTGATACGAAATCCTTCATAGCCTCTGGAGAGTAGCCTCTGCGTCTGATACCAGATACAGTTGGCATTCTTGGGTCATCCCAGCCTGTTACGAAGTTGTTGTTTACAAGGTATAGAAGCTTTCTCTTGCTCATCAGGCAATAGTTGATATTGAGTCTGGCAAACTCATACTGATGAGGTGCGTGCTCAATGCCGTCGATGCTTGTTGCCCAGTCGTAAGCTGGTCTATGGTCCTCGAACTCAAGTGTGCAGATAGAATGTGTAATGCCCTCAATAGCATCGCTGATAGGGTGTGTGAAGTCATACATTGGATAAATGCACCACTTCTTGCCTGTTCTTGGATGCTCAGCATACTTGATTCTATATAGAGCAGGGTCTCTCATGTTGATATTAGGAGATGCCATATCGATCTTAGCGCGGAGAGTGTACTTGCCCTCTGGGAATTCTCCATTCTTCATTCTCAGGAAAAGATCCATATTCTCTTCGATAGATCTATCTCTATCTGGGCTGTTCTTGCCTGGCTCTGTAAGAGTTCCTCTATACTCTTTCATCTCTTCTGGAGTAAGAGAATCCACATAAGCTTTGCCTTCTCTGATCAGATTCAAAGCAATCTCATATAGCTGATCGTAGTAGTCTGAAGCATAGTATTCATGCTTGCCCCAATCAAATCCAAGCCACTTGATATCTTCTTTGATAGAGTCAATGTATTCCATATCCTCTTTGGCTGGGTTTGTGTCATCTAGGCGAAGATGACATCTGCCGCCATACTTCTCAGCAAGTCCAAAGTTGATGCAAATGCTCTTGATATGACCAATATGGAGGTATCCATTTGGTTCTGGTGGGAAACGAGTGACTATAGTGTTATTAGGCACTCTGCCGGCTTTGAGATCATCTTCAATGATCTTCTCAAGAAAGTTCAGTGGCCTTTCCTGTACTTCATTATCCATAAGTCCTTCCTTCAGGCCTTCCAAAGGGCCTTTAAAAGATACCAAAGTTTAACATATTGGCCTCTCCTAATGAAGAGAAAAAAACGCTAATGAAGAATAAACTTCAAAAGCGTCTGGTTTTTAGTGGCAGCTGTGGCCTCCGCAGCCATGATTGCCGCAGCTATGCTCTCCGCTCTCATGCTCATGATCATGGTGGCTGCATCTGACATCAGGATTGTAATCAAGCTCTCCGCTTAATAGTGCATTTACAGCAGCATCTGCATTTCCGCTGACTCCGCCATAGAGTTTGATGCCTGCTTCTCTCAAAGCAATCTGAGCACCGCCTCCAATACCGCCGCAAATCAATACATCAACGCCGCGAAGCATCAATAAGCTAGCAAGAGCTCCGTGACCGCTGCCTTCAGTGCTTATTACTTCAGCACTTGCAATCTTATTATCTACTACATCATAAATCTTGAAGTTCTCGGTGTGACCGAAGTGCTGGAAGATTTCTCCGTTATCATAGGTAACAGCAATTTTCATAATATCTTCTCCTCTTTTAATTTTCTGAGTGCAACACTCGCACTCATTATTTTCATCGTTTGAGCATATCCGATAACTGCCACCAGTAATTGATAGCGGCTTTCCATGAACTAGAGCAGAAGCAAGCTTAGTGCGTGCGCTTTCATAGATTTCCTGTACAGTTGAGCGCGATATATCCATTTGGCTTGCGCACTCTTCATGTGTCATTTTCTCTAAGTCAACAAGCCTTATAACTTCATATTCATCAAGGCCTAGCATAATAGGCATGCTTTCTTCTTCCCTTAAAGGGTAGAAGAATGAGCATTTTGGAGCTTTGCATATTCGTCTTGTTCTCTGAGGTCTAGCCATAATTATTATCGGTATATACCGAATATATCGCTGAAAATGAGAATAGTCAATCTATCTAGAAGACTTCTAGATATACTTCTCCATCTCCTTCAGCTATGAAGCTTAGAGTAGTGGATGCAGAGAATGCAGCATCAGCAGTTTTCAATATGAGTTCCCCATCTGAATAGAATTCAAGTGACTCATTGCTTTTCCTTAACTCAATATTGTTTTGAGTGCTTTTGTTTATAGTCACATTGGCATCAAAGAGCTTTATATCGACAGAATCTGAAAAGATAATGTAGTCGCTAGGCGTATGAAAGAGCATGAAAGAGCCTTTGACGCTCTTTGAGCTAAAACTTAGCTTGACGCTCTCTTCTTCTCCTAATGTGAAGAATGCATAAGTCTTAGCTTTGTTATCCCATCTGAATGAGTGAAGAGATATCTCTTTGAACTTAGGTTTATGGTTCCAATCTGTTTTTTTAGTATTCACTCTCTCTATATTAAATTTCTTTTTGATTGTTGTCATTCACCGATTTAATGTAGAATGAAAGTAATGATTTTGATAATTGGTGAAACATTAACAGAGTTCTATCCCTTAGAGGAAGAAATTGGAGACGAGGATTACTACACATGTCGTATGGGAGGCAGTTTATTGGAAGCTGCTTACTGGCTTGAAGACTCAGGCATAAAGAATATTATGATAGCTTCAAAATTCAGCCATGATAACATTGGCGAGAACAGTTACAATGCTCTTGTAGATCTAGACTTCAATGTTGCAGATCTTGATAAGTCGCCGCTTTTATCTCCTGTTGATATTATTGGAGATATCAGGCTCCGTGGCACAGCTGCTTCTTCTATTACGACTGAAGAGCTTACTGAACTTCTATATGAAGCAAAACCAGATGCAATAGTGCTAACTTCTCCGCTGTTGTCACTCAATCCAAGTGCTTCAAGCATTGTGGACAGTGTCTTATTCTTCACACCTGCACCTTTGATCATAGTTGACTTAGGTGATAATCCAACAGCAATTGTCTCGCTAGAGATTCTCAAAGACAGCCTCAATAAGCTTGCTACATCTGATAAAGCATATTGCATTGGGGATGCTGTAGAATCGAAGATCAAGAAAATCTCAAGAGATGGTGCCCTTGAAAAGCTTAAGAGCATAAAGTGAAAAAGCTCTTAATAGTTTTGATCAGTGCTCTCTTTTTGCTCTCTTCATGCAGCAAAGAAGAAGTGATAAAAGAGAGCCGCATAGCTATGGGCACAGTTGTTACTCTGACATTCTACTCTAAGCAAGATAGCCAAGTAATCGATGATGCTTTTTCAGCTCTCTATCAATTAGAGAGAGATATTTCATTTCATAACGATAGCTCATATATTTCAAAAATCAATGAAAACGCAGGTAAAGAGGCTGTTGAGGTTCCTGAATATCTATTTGAGCTAATTAAAAGATCAATCAAGTTAAGCCGTGAAACTGATAGTCTTTTCAATCCTTTGATGGGCTCTGTTACATCGCTATGGAATATAGGGAGTGAGAATGCACGTCGTCCGACAGACGAAGAAATAGCTGATGCAATAACGCTTACTGATATAGATGATATCGTTCTAAATGAAGAAGAGAGTACAGTCTTTCTCAAAAAGAGCGGCATGAAGCTTGATTTAGGCGCTATAGGCAAAGGCTATACAACTGAAGTTCTAAAAGCTCTATATAAAGAAAGAGGGATTGAGAATGCTTTGATAAACTTAGGCGGCAATGTTTACGCTATGGGGACTAAGCCAGATGGCAGCTCATATAAGATAGGCATTGCGAATCCTGAGGGTGGTGCATACCTAACAACGCTGTATTTGAAAGACGAGGCAGTTGTAACTAGCGGCGCATATGAGCGCTACTCAGTACTGGACGGCATAAAGTACCAACATATATTCTCTTCTAGCGGCTATCCATCAGATTCTGATTTGCTATCAGCAACAATAGTAAATGAAGACGCAACACTTGCAGATGCTCTCTCTACAGCTGCATTCGTCGCAGGTTCTGCTGGTGCTGAAGAGCTCTCAAAGCGCTTTGGTGTTGAGATAATAACCTATTCAAAAGATAGAGAACTCAGATTTTACGAGCCTTGAAGACTAAATATGAGTCGTAGATATATGAGTCTGTTGGCTCGCTATCTGCTCCATCTGAATAGAATCCATCGATTATGAAGCCACTTCTCAATAAGCCACCGATTAGGGAATCGAGAGTATGAGAGAACTCAAAAGTATCTCTGCGCTTGATCATCTCTTTCTTTTCTTTCTCGCTTTTAGCTGTCTCATCTGAAAATGGTAGAGTATATTTTATCTTCAGTTTCTTTTCCTGGATCTTCTCGTCAAAGAGATATAGTACTGGGTTTGCAACTCCGAAAATGAATGTTCCGTTTTTACTGAGCACTCTATTGACTTCTTTGAATACACGTTCAGCAGAGTCGATGAAATTGATTGAAACAGGATTTATGACATAATCAAATGAAGCATCTGGAAGCTCTATGTTATCCATAGAACCTTTGATAAGCTTTGCGCTTAAGTCAAATCTAGAGAGAGCAATCTTATCTTGGTTTAGCTGATTCTGAGAGTTGTCAAGAGTCGTTACAACAGCTCCAAATGATGCAAGAATAGGAGTTTGCTGTCCGCCTCCACCTGCAAGTAGGAGCACATCTTTTCCTTTTGTTCCATTAATCCACTCAAGTGGAACATATTTCATAGGAGATACTCTTATATGCACATCTCCATCTCTTGCATTATCAATCTCTTCTTTAGATGCGATTCTGGTCCAATAGTTATTTCTTTTGACTTCTTCATCCCAGGCATCGCTATTTAAATCTCTGTAGTCCATATGCTATACTCACGTTATGAAAAGGCGTTTTTCATTTCCTGAAATTCTTACTCTTATTATAGTCTCTTTAGTGTCTGTTGTCATCTTGACGCTTCTTGGCATCTGGTCGCTCTATATCAAGAATGGCAGAGAAGAGGAAATCCTGAGACGTGCTATGCAGAGCGTCGTCGAAGAGAAAGGGGAAGAAGCGCTTTTGAAGATGGCTGGTATTCCAACAGACCAGATTTACTACAAAGATGGCTTATCACTCTTTGAAGCTGAAAGTCCTTCATGGCAATATACAGCAGATGAAGCTAGACGAATATATGTTTATAAGAAGTGCAAGGAAAGCGTTGTTCAGATACAGCTCCAGGCAGAGCTCTCAGACTCCGGGCAGGGATCTGGCGTCATAATATCCAAAGATGGCTATATAGTTACCAATAAGCATGTTATAGGCTCTGGTGTTGAGTTCTCTGTCAATTTCTATGACGGAACAACAAGAGAAGCTAAGCTTGTTGGCTATGATGAGCTTTCAGATATTGCTGTAATAAAGGTTCCATTCAGCGAGGATCTTGTTCCTATTGCATTCTCTGATGGAGAGGCTTTGACAGTTGGTGAAGATCTATATGCTATAGGTAATCCTTATGGTTATACATGGTCATTTACAAGTGGCATAGTATCTGGTGTTGATAGGCTTGTATCGACATCGGGTGGCAATGTGATTCCAAATATGATTCAGACAGATGCGCTTATAAACCCAGGTAACTCTGGAGGTCCATTAATCGACAGAAAGGGTGAGATGGTTGGTCTTATAAGCTCGATATACTCAACTAGCGGCTCTGCGCAAGGCATTTCATTTGCACTCCCTTCAGATACTGTCAAAGATGTTGCAAAGCAGATCATCGAAACTGGAAAGGCATCGCGTGGTTGGCTCGATATCGTGACTGTTGAGCTTAATTCACAGATAGTCTCTTACTCTAAGCTGAAGATCAGCGAAGGAATCCTCATAAGCCAGGTAGTACCAGCAGGTCCTGCTGATAAGAGCGGCTTAAAGGGTGGAAATGAGAGAGCTCAATATGGTTCTTCTGTAATCTATCTTGGTGGTGATATCATAACAGCTATCAATGGCAATCCTATCAAGAACTACACAGATTACTTTGCTGCTTTATTCGATACCAAAGCTGGAGACAAAGTTTCTGTGACCGTTTATAGAAAAGATAGTTATATTACTATAGAGGACGTTGCATTAGTTGAGCAGACTGCGGAGAGCATGAGATGGATAGCAAGGTAGACGATAGCATTTATTATCAGACAGGTGTCTCTAAGCCATTTAAGGTTATTGCTCCATTTGATCTCTCAGGAGACCAGGGAGCTGCTGTTGATAAGCTTTATCAAGGCTATTTAGAGGGCGACCATGCACAGACGCTTAAAGGCGTAACAGGCTCTGGAAAGACATTCACAATGGCGAAGCTTATTGAGAAAATACAGAAGCCTACATTGATTCTCTCACATAACAAGACTCTCTCAGCTCAGCTTTATAGAGAGTTCAAGTCATTCTTTCCTGAGAATGCTGTAACTTATTTTGTATCTACTTATGATTATTATCAGCCAGAGGCATATGTTCCTGGCAAAGACCTATATATCGAGAAAGAAACAGATATCAACGATGAGATTGACAGGCTTCGTCTTGCTGCTTCATTCTCACTGATGGAAAGACGTGATGTCATTGTTGTAGCAACTGTTTCATGCATATATGGACTTGGCAACCCTGTATCTCTAAGAGACATGGTCTACTCATTCCATATAGGAGAGGAATTCGATCAGAAGAAGGTATTCTCTCAGCTTACTAGAATGCTCTATGAACGCAATGATATGGTGCTAAACAGAGGTACATTCAGAAGCAGGGGAGATGTCATAGAAATATATCCTGCATATCTAGAGAGTGCTATAAGGCTTTATCTTGATTGGGATACTATAACAGACATAGTCTGGTTCGATCCTGTTTCAGGAGAGAAGAGAGACCATATTGAGAGCTTCACACTATATCCTGCAAAGCAGTTCGTAATGCCTCAGGCTCAGATAGATAGAGCTATTGATCTTATAAACGAAGAGAAAGAAGAGCGCTATAACTACTTCATTTCAAATGGAAAGTATGTAGAAGCTGAGCGAATAAAGAGCAGAGTAGAGTATGACCTTGAAATGCTGAGTGAAGTCGGGCATTGCTCTGGCATCGAGAACTACTCAAGGCCTCTTACTGGCAGAGCTCCAGGAGAGCGCCCTGCAGTGCTCCTTGATTACTTTCCAGATGATTTTGTGACTTTCATTGATGAGTCTCATGTAACTCTTCCGCAAATCGGCGCAATGTATGAAGGCGACAGGTCCAGAAAGCAGAATCTGGTTGATTATGGTTTCCGTCTTCCATCTGCTCTCGATAACAGACCTCTGAAATATGAAGAATTCGATCAGAAAGTCGGTCAGCGCATCTATGTCTCTGCAACTCCTGGAGAAAGAGAGAAAGAGGAGTCTATCCAGATAGTCGAGCAGCTTATAAGGCCAACAGGGCTTCTTGACCCATCTGTTGAAGTAAGATCGACAGAAGGCCAGATGGAAGACTTATATGGAGAGATCAAGAAGACTATCGAGAAAGGTGAGCGAATACTTGTTACGACTCTTACTAAGAAGATGGCTGAAGATCTTACAGATTACCTTGCAAACCTCAGCCTCAATGTCAGATACCTTCACTCAGAGGTTGGAACTATAGAGCGAGTAGAGATTTTAAGAGATTTAAGACTTGGCAAATTTGATGTGCTTGTTGGAATCAACCTCTTGCGAGAAGGTCTTGATCTGCCTGAAGTATCACTGATTGCAATACTCGACGCAGATAAGATTGGCTTTCTGCGCTCTGCTACGTCGCTTATCCAGACTATTGGGCGTGCAGCCAGAAATGCAGATGGCAGAGTAATAATGTATGCCGATAAAATGTCACCAGCGATGGCTGAAGCTATCAATGAGACAGAATACAGACGAAGTGTCCAGATGGAATACAACAAAGTCCATGGCATTACTCCGAAGACTATCAAGAAGAAGATCGAAGATATCATCGAGCGCAATCTTGAAGAGAGCGAGGAAATAGCCAAAGACGATATCAAGATCGTTCGCTCTGGCTATAACCTCTTAGTCGAAAAAGATAGGAAGAAGTATATTAAAGCACTTGAAAAGCAGATGATTGAATACTCAGATAAGCTAGAGTTCGAGAAAGCAGCTCTTGTCAGAGATGAAATCAACGCAATCAAAGAAGGCAAGATCAATCCTAGTTGAATAGCACAATATCAAGAGGAGAAAGAGTAATAGTAGGCGTTGCATAAGCTCTGTGGTTCTTTCTCATCTCTTTCCATGTGTCATCAAATAGTGTGTAGAGCGTTATAGTCTTACCAGTATTATGTGGCTCATCATTTATTGGGTCGTAGCCCATGCTCTTTAAAATGTAATATGTAAAGCCTCCATATTTGTCTTCAGGCTTTGTTTCTGTCGGCCAGATACCATTATCACTATCCCATGAAGTCTGCTTTGATGTAGCAGCTGCGAATACGTAAATATCTGGAAGCTTCTTCTCATTCTCATTAGTAAGAATTGAGAAGCTTTGAGTTGCTGCTTGAATCAGACTTATTTGCTTAAGACGCTCAAAAGTAGTTCTTGATTTGATGCCTTGGAATAAATTGCCACTTCCGAGCGTGTTATATTTGACGAAGTTACCTGAGTAGCAAGAGTCAACAATCAAGATAGAAGGGCATTTAAGCTGCTCAACATGGCTTAGAAGCATGTTTGATGAGATGAAATCAGTGACTTTATGAACTGAGCCATTATCTTCAATAGCTAATACAAGTTCCCCTGCATTCATATCTCCATGTCCGCTATATTGGAATATGAATAAATCATCTGGTTTAGCTTTCTGTGCTATAGCATCAATAGAAGCTAGAACGCTTTCGCTATTCCAGGCTCCTATCTTATATGGAAGCACATCAAGCGCAGTCTTTGTCTTAGCAGTAGATGGAGATGTTGATCCTTCATCTGTTGATAGCACATATCGCTTTCCATTTGAACCCAAAAAGAGCTTTGCATTTAGTGCATTATCTAGCGCTAATAGCTCTCTGATCATTCCATATTGATCATGTGTTGTTGCATTGAGCTCAACTTTTATATCATTTGTGCAAACATGCTCTCTGTAATCAAGCGCAACAGAGACAAAGTAGACATTGCGTTTTTCCACTTCTGGCATTGTGCAGGATGCCAAGAAGAGCGAGAAAATGATTATTGAATAGAATAGTCTTCTCATTTGCTGCCTCCTTTGAAGAATGGATTGAGATAGAACTTGATAGCGCATCTGGCTTCTACTTCATATCCAAGCTTTGAAAGAGATAGTGTAATAGGAACCCCTAAAGAGAAGTACTTTGAAGATTTTATAGATAAAGTGAGTGTATTATCAAGTGCTAAGTTTGCGCTGTTTGTCATATAGTACCAGTCATAGCGTGGCCCTGATGCGATAGAGATGCCTAATAGCTTATTGCTTTGGTAGCCGTATTCAACGAGCACTGCAAGTGATACTTTAGGCTGTATGAATCTATAGTGGACTACTTCTGACTTGAAATCATATGAGAATGCTATCGGGAGTGATAGCCTATGCTGATCAAACATAGTCATAGACAAAATGTCAGCATTTATCCCCAGCGTATAGTTGATACGTGCTCTATGCTCGTTTTCAACATTGTCATTGAATGCTGTTATATTCATGCCGCCATTTATCGCAATGGATGGCGTATATGAAACAGGCGCTGCATATAAAGAGCAGAAAAGCAGTAATGTAGATAAGAGTAATAATAGTCTCTTCATATATACCTCTACTATTCTATATGCAAAAAAATCAATTTTTACTATTTTTTTTTATGAAACAATACAGAATTTTAAAAGCGAATTATCATGACGAGAGGCCCTGCCTTTAGGGTTTTCAATTT
>CAKQJZ010000063.1 GCA_934247875.1 uncultured Spirochaetales bacterium | reverse complement strand
TCAAATGGTTCAGAATTCAAAAAAAGATGGACAAGATTCATTCAATGGAAAATAAACCTTTCATGCGTTTGTCCTGTTATAACACAATCTTTATTTGTGTTTAGTTATGAAAACAGCTAAAATATCATAAAAGAGTATATGCGGAGCTAAGTAGAAGGGGGAAAGTATGTCTTTTAACATTGGCGATTCTGTTGTAACAAAATTTGATGCAACAAAAATAGGTACAATCATAGAAATACTGCCACCTTCTGGGAATATAAGAAAATACAAAGTCCAGGTAGGTGCCTCTATAGTAAGGTATTATGAAGAACAACTTGAGCCTTATTGCAAACCTAAGTTAGCTTCTTTAACAGATATAAATGATTTCATTGCATTATATGTAAATCACAAGCTTACAACATCAACAGATGACACTCTTTTCTCATTAAACAGTGGAAAGATAGAATTCAATCCATTTCAATATCGTCCCTTGGCTAAGATTGTAAAGGCAGTAAGACCACGATTATTAATTGCTGATGAGGTTGGTGTAGGAAAAACAATTGAAGCAGGTCTGATTTATGAGGAATTTAAGAAAAGAAGCTCTATTGAAACATGTATAATCGTTTGTCCAAAAGATCTCACTTACAAATGGAAAGCTGAGATGTTAAATAAATTTGGAGAACGATTTGAAATATTAACCTCTGATAGTTTGGATTATTGTATAAAAGAAGCACAACTTGATGCATGGCCTAAACCGAGTTGCATTATTGGTTTAGAGCTATTACGACGTGAAGAAAATTATGAAAAACTCAATAAGCTAGAAGATCTTCACTTTGATATGCTTATCGTCGATGAGGCTCATCATATCATTAACTCTGGAAGTCTATCGCATAAAGTAGTAGAGCTTTTATGTGAAATTAGTGAGATTGCCGTTTTTCTAAGTGCAACACCAATACAGCTAAGGTCCAATGATTTATTTTCGTTGTTGAATCTCCTAAATCCAGAAGAATTTATAGATATCAATAGTTTCCAAAAAATGGTAGAACCTAATGCTCATTTAAATGCAGCAATTAGAATACTGAGATCTATCGATGCAAATGATAAGAATAGTAAGGCATTGAGAGAGCTTAGATTTATACCAAGCACTAACGAATGGGCTCGTAACAATTACGCCAATAATCCTATATTGAACTTTTGGGAAACAAGGCTAGCTGAAGACCAAGATGAAATGGGTACTGCAGAGCTCGTAAATTGCGTAAATGATCTAGAATCTTTGCAGTCATTTTCTTTTATTGTTAACAGAACTAAACGAAAGGACATTAAAGAATTCACTATTAGAGATCCTGAAACAGTTTTAACGGTTTATAAGCCATCTGAGAAAGAATTCTTTGATACTGTAATGGAATTCAAACGTCAAGTTTTAGAGTCTAAGTATGATGATAGAACTGTAAGGCTTATAATGTCGACAATAGAGCGACAAATAACTAGCTGTATTCCTGCTTTTGTCCGTATTCTTGATAGCTTTACCAATAGAAGCATAATCAGTCTTACGGATATTTCTGATGATATTGATTTAGAATGTAACGATTTAGATATTTCCTTTTTCAAGAAGACTGCAATTAAGCTTAAGAATCTTGCAGCAAATCTCCCCGCAGAGGATGCAAAAACTCAAAGCCTAATTGAGATTGTAGATAATACTCTTGAAACGACAAAAGATGGAAAATTATTGGTTTTCTCATTCTTTAGACATACTCTTGCGTATTTAGAGCAACAACTCAATGATAAAACTGATGCAAGAATCTCAGTAATTACAGGAACAACAAGTATATTTGAGAGAGAGGAGACACGAAGAAGATTCAGACTCCCAAAAGAAGATGTAGAAGCTATTGATGTACTCTTATGTTCAGAAGTCGGTTGCGAAGGCTTGGACTATGAATTCTGTAGCAGATTAGTCAATTATGATATTCCTTGGAACCCTATGAAGATTGAGCAACGTATTGGCCGAATTGATAGGTTTGGCCAGAAAGCTCCCAAAGTTAAGATTTTCAATTTTATTACTAAAGATACAGTCGAAGAAAAAATATACTTTCGCTGCTATGACCGTCTTGGCATATTCAATTCAGCTCTTGGGGATTTGGAAGCAGTTCTTGGAGATATTACAAGATCACTGTCAGATGCAGCATTCAATACTAGACTAACAGAAGATGATGAAAAGAGGCTTTATGCTCAAATGGACTATATCAAAGAGAATTCCATAAAAGCAGACTCTGAATTTGACTCTGATTTGTTTATGCTAGATATTGATAAAAGAGATGGTTCATTCATAAGTGAACGAAAAGTTCTTCAATCAATGTTGTTGATGTACATAAAATCTGGGTTTAGGATGTATTTCCCTAAAACAAAACTAAAAGAATCATCAGAAGTACTTTTCTTGAATATTGGAATGAGAGAGAAGCAGGAATTAGCTAAAAGGATTGATATAATTGCTAGGTCAAATCCTTTGATTAGGACAAGTAAGGATTATACCGACTTTAAGAAATTTACTGAAAGTATCGATGATAGTGTTACGTTGGTATTTGATAATAGCCTGCTTGAAGCATATCCTAATGCAGTTCTTATTACAGTAAATCATCCTCTCATTGAAATAATTCAATCTTTATCAAAAGAGAGTAATAATGAAGCTGTTTGCTGTTCTCTTTCTTCTGTTTCTGATTCTATCCCAAAGGGAATATATCAATATGGATGCTATGATTGGCATGAGTTTGGATATCATAAGACAGTTGCTATTAAATCTGTAATGATAAATATGGAGACTGGAAAAGAGTTCTTTGTCTCTAATGCGCAATTTGAGGATTTAATTAGGAATTCTACAATTCTGGAAATTAATGAATCCTTTGATATCAATCCAGTAGAGGATGCTCTTTATAAAGAATATCAGCAAGCAAGCCAAAAACTTCAGAAAGTTAATTTTGAAATTGTTCAAAGAAAGCTATCTACTATAACAGAACACTTCAAAAGAAAGATATTTAATGAGGAATCTTTAGCTAGAGATGCTACAGATAACAAAATCAAAAGACTGCGAGAAGGTAGTGCTAACAAATATAGAATGAAGTTGCAACAGCATATTGAGGAAATTGAATTTCAGAATAAATGTGGCATTGAAAGCAATTTATTTATGTATGGGTTTATGAGGGTTGAATGATGGCTGAGTCACTTGAAGAACTGATTGAAAATAGAAAACAGCTTATTGAAACACACAAGAAAAACAATTTTACCAACGGAATACATTCTCTTCTTACCGATTTGTATCCAGAAACAGCGCATTTTATTTATGAGCTTCTACAGAATGCAGAAGATATGGATGCTACCGAGATTCATTTTAAGTTGAACCAGTCATCTTTATTTTTTGAACATAATGGAACAAAAAGACAGTTCAACCTCAGTGATATAGATGCAATTACCAATATTGGCAATAACCAAGCCAAGAAAAATGATAGTACAGCTATTGGAAAATTTGGTGTTGGATTTAAGGCTGTTTTTGCTTATACCTCAACTCCAGAGATACATTCAGGAAAATATCATTTTCAGATTCATGATTATTTTGTTCCTGTTGTTGATGGTGTAGATAAAATCCCCACAACTGATGAGTATGGTGTTGCATGGACAAAGTTTATTTTTCCATTCAATCATAAGACCAAAACAGCGTTAGCAGCTTTTGCAGAGACATCTGAAGGTCTGAGAGAACTTGATGAGAATTCAATGCTGTTCTTAGCAAACATCAAGCGAATATCAATCGAGATTGATCATCAGCCATGCATTTTAATATCAAAGACTCAAGACAAGGATGAGCCTCATTTATATACGCTTTCAAAAGAGCAAGAAAAATCAAATAATCAGATTTCTACCCAGTGGCTATGCTTTAGTAATAAAGTTCAAGTATTAGATGAAAAACGCATTATAAAGACGGTTAATATATCTATAGCATATAAGCTTGAAAAGAATCCTAGAAACTCCAAATTTTCAATTGTCCCAGTGCAAAACCCTAAGACATATATTTATTTTCCAGCAGATAAAGAGTTTTCTCATTTGAAATTTCATATTAATGCGGCATTTGCTTCTACTGTTGCAAGAGATAGTATTCGAAACTGTGAACAAAATGAGGCCATTTTTAATCATATTGCTTCTTTGGTCGTGGATTCTTTGGAAACGATTAAGTCATTAGGGCTGTTAACTATTAGCTTTTTATCTGTAATGCCTAATGGAAATGATGCATTGACTCCTTATTACAAAATTATCTACAGAGCTGTTATAAATGCTTTTTATGAGAAACCATATTTGATTGACAAAAATGGCAAATATCATCGTGCTGGTTGTTCTGTTTATGGCTATGCTGATTTATCAGAAGTTTTTGGTTCTAGAGAACTTCAAAAGCTCTTTGGCAAAGATTACTTTTGGATACAACGTCCTGTACAAAGAGGGCTTGAGTTTATTAGAAGTCTGAAAGTCCTTGAATTTGATTATGAACAGTTTAAAAAATTATTTGATAGAAGTTATGATAATTCCATATTTACTTCTCATATAGTAATTGAAGAGATCTTAAAAGATCATGACATACCATGGTTCATTAAATTCTATCTTCTTTGCAATAAGTGCTTTCAGCAAGATGATTCTACTTTTAGCTATAATTTAACACATGCATCAATAATACTGGCATCAGATAATAAATGTCATAAAGCAACAGAGTTATATATGCCCCCATCTTATGATTTTGATGCACCAAAAGAGCTTCTAGTTGTTGACCGTAAGATTTTTTCAAATACGGCTAATGAGAAAGAGCGAAAAGAACTGCAAGATTTCTTCATTTCGGCACTGAGCATCCGAAGTTATGGAATTAAAGATCAAATGCTTGCACAGATAAAATCATATGAGAATCAAACTAGCTATATAGTAGATAGAAAATGCTGTGATTTACTAATGAGAATTATAAAATATGCAGAAGAGCATAATAAGGAAAGTGGAAATCGAATAGATTTCTCAGCGTATAAGTTGTTTTTGTATAGAGATGACAAAACACTCCGTTCTGCACGTGCTTCTGAATTGGTACTTGGACCCAGATTTGGGAATAGTGTAGGTAATGAAGTTGCTAATCTTTTGAAGAAAAAATGCTTATGCGATGATTATGCTTCCATGTTTTCAAAAGAGCAATTAAAAAAGTTCATTGATTTTGCTTTACGTTGTCAAATGAGTAAAACGCTTAAAATAATTGAAACAAATGCCAGAAATCATCCGAAGTTTTATGAGAGTCTAGTCACTGCAGGATCATGGTCTGAGGGTTATGGAATAAGTATAGATTATAGTATTGTAAATATAACTTCTATTTTAAAGAACATAACCAAGCCAATAAGCTCTTTGATTTGGAAAACGCTTTTAGCTTATGAAAAGAGATGTTTAAAAGATTATGATATTTCAATTTCCAAAAATACAAACAGCCGTGCTTATCAATATGCTGTCTATCGCGCTAATTCAAATCAAAAAATAAATAAGTGTGATTCATCCCTGGTTTATTACCTAAAGAACTATGCTTGGTTATTTGATAAAGCAGGAAATAAGTTAAAACCTTCAGAGGTTGATGTATCAGAATTAGATGAGATATATGACCTAGACAATATTGAGTCAAATCCTTTAATCAAAGCTCTTCGCTTGGGAAGTACGCTTACTCAAAAAGAGAGAGAAATAGAAGATGCTGTGCGCCTAATCGAAAAAAATGGCAGTGTAGTCATGCCTAAGAGCCAATATGATGAATTGGTGAGACAAGTAGAAAAACAACAACGAACAAAACCCTCCGTTAAGAGCATAGGAGAAGGACTTTCTAAAGAGAATAAAAAAGCGACGTGGAATGCTGAGGACCCTGAAGATGATGAGCAGACAGATATAGGTGCTGTAACAAACAAGGAAAAACGTGTTCGCAATATATCTAATACATTCACATCGAGTATGAATGAAAAACCGAAATTAAAGTACAGGTACTCAAAGGTAAGTTTATCAAGCAAAGAAGAAAAAGCGAAGCTGCAAGAATGGTACAAAGGTAAATGCCAAATATGTGGAACAAGAATCAGATCCTATGATGGAAAGCCTTATTTTGTTGCTAAAAATATTATTAGCAGTGACATCTTACCAGATAAGATAAGAAATGCAGATTATTTATGCTGGAACTCTCTATCATTATGTCCAAATTGTTCCGCAAAGTATGATGTATGCTCAAAAGACTTAAGTGATTTTGAGGATCAGGTAAAGAATATTTCTGTTTCAGAGAGGGATAATTCTCCAATTCGTGTAGGATTCACTTTAAATGGAAAATATGCAGAGATTACATTTGATCCTAGACATTTTTTAGATTTGCAAACGATTTTCAATAACTTCTCTTCATTCTTGGATGATTCAGATGAATCTATCATTGCAAATAAAGAGTCATTTACGATCTTTGCTGAACAAACAGTAAGAAATGTAAGTAAAACAGAAGGTAACGTACAAAGTGAAGGGACAATACGAGATGTTCCTAAGCCCGCTACGCCGAGTCTCAGAGTTCCGAAAGTTATCAAAATACCTGAAGCCAGTGTTAAAACATTCAATTCAAATAGTGTAAAGAAAAAGAAGAAAAAGGCTAAGCTTAATAATGGTAGTAAGGCAATGGTTGATTTACCAGTAGAGTATGATTATATAAGTTCATCCAAATCTGAGAAATATGTAAGAGCTCATGATGGATTTAGCAAATTCAAGGTTATAGGAGAAGATGAGACTCATTATTTCTTAGCAGGATTTTCTACTCCGGTATTAAAACGTTTTTATATAGAGGTGAAGGAAAAAGAAAAAGAATAGAAAACCACAATGAATTGCATGAGTATTCTTATGAATAGTATCTTAAATATTTAAATAGTATGTTATAATTTATTTCGTGGGGTGTTGGTAAGGCCAGCACCTCATTTGATTGTTATGTTTATTATAGTTTCTTCTCTTTTTGCAATTTTATTAATTCTTGGTTTTATAGAACATTACCTTCATATGAAAAGGATAAATAGTGTCAAGACAAGAATCCTCATAAATGGAACAAGAGGAAAGACAACTATTACTCGTTTGCTTGTCTCATCTCTTCAAAGTGCTGGTATTAAAACAATTGGAAGAACTACAGGCTCTGAGGCCCAGATGATATTGCCAAGCGGCGAGATAGAAGAGATAAAAAGACGCAGACCTGCGCGTGTGTATGAGCTCATTAAGTTCTGGAAGCGTGCAGAAGAGTGCGGGGCAGAGTGTGCAGTTGTTGAGTGTATGGCGCTTCAGAAAGAGAACCAGAAGGCTATCCGTGATACTCTTGTCTCTCCAACTTCAGTTGTAATTGCCAATACATTTGTAGATCATGTTCCTGAGATGGGCAGAAGCATTGAAAGCACTAGTGAAGTGCTGCGCATGTCTATCCCTAAGAATGCGAAGCTTTATGTCACAGAGCATCTATATGATGATTTTCAGAATGTGACTTTTGTTGATGCTAAAAGCGAAACTTCTCCTCGAGAAGACATACATCCTTCAGCTATTGCTATTGTCAGAGCAATTCTTAAGGATATGAACATAAATGAAGAGTATCTGAATGAAGGCATTAAGAATTTCATTCCAGATAAAGGCCTTTTAAAGCCTTTCAATGTTGGCTCATCTTCGCTTTTTATTCCATCATTCAGCATCAATGATTTATCGAGCATGAATAGTGCGCTTTCAAAATGGAATAGAAAGGTAAATCTTATATATAACAATAGAAAAGACAGAGAATATAGAATTTCTCTTTTTGATGATGTTTTGAAAAATAATAGAGATATCATCGATAAAGTCTATGTGATTGGAGACTATAAAAATAAAGTCATGCGCCACTTTGGGAAACTTGCAGATGCACATGCTATCTCTATTGATGATTTAAAAGGAGTTATTGATAGCAGCCGATGTCAGGTTTTCATAGGACTTGGCAATATCAAAGGGGAGGGTGAAGAGCTTATAGCTCTATTTGAATAATGCTATTTAATCTCGTTGCGTTAAGCGTAATATTGAGTTTTATCATAACTGAGTTTACAGGTCTTTTAACTGGTGGACTGGTATCATGTGGATACCTTGCATACTTTTTCAATGAGCCTACAAGAGTTGCTGCAACTATAGCTATTGCGCTTCTGATAACTATAGTAGTAAGAGTACTGCAGCATTTCATTATCCTTTATGGAAGGAGACGCTTCGCACTCTCATTAGTCTTATCTCTGATATCTGTATATGCACTTGAAAAGAGTGCGTTCATTCTATCTTCATTTGACCTTGATTTCAGAGTAATAGGCTTTATTATCCCTGGCCTTATTGCCTCTGATATGGAAAAGCAAGGGATTATCAAGACACTTCTGACTATAGCCGCTCTCACAGTCGTTGTTCGACTCTTGATGATCATAGGTGGCTGATATGATAAGAAAAAGATACTTGTTCTTGATTCTTGCTGTATTGGTTCTTGGAATTTCACTCACTTACATCTTTGCAGAAATCAAGAGTGAAGAATATGAAGAGATGCAAGTAGATGCTGCAAAGCGGATGGAAGAGAGTGAGAAATACTTAAAAGAAATCATTATCTCTAAAGGTATTGAGATTGAAGAGGCTGATATAAACAAGACAGCACTTCTTGGTCCTGAATTTACAGAGCTAACATCCACTCCAGGAGAAGAATCAGCAAAGCGTTCTGCTTTGAATCCTCAGTTTGCATCTGCTCTTATCAGGTACTACCATGAAGCAGGGCTAAAGAAGGGCGATACAATCGCAGTAGGTGCTACTGGCTCATTCCCTGGCTTTGTAATAGCAACGCTAACATCAGCAACTACTATGGGTCTTAAAGTCAAACTCATTGCTTCTGTTGGTTCAAGCATGCATGGTGCTACTCGAACTAGCTACACTATCTTTGATATTGTGAATGACTTAAAAGAGGGGGGATTTGCAGATTTTGACTTAGTAGGAGTATCTTGCGGAAGCGCTAATGATAAAGGCGGCGGAGTCCTAGAAGATATTTTCTATACAGGAAGTTCTGAGCTCTCACGTGAGCTTTGCTTAGCAGAAGCAAAGAAGACAGGCGCTGAGTTTATATATAAAGATACTCTTGCTGAGAGTATCCAGCGTCGTTTGGAACTCTATGGTGATGACATCAAACTATTTGTCAATGTTGGCGGGGCATCTGTAAACAGCGGCGTAAGCACATATGCTCAGTCATTCCCTCGCGGTTTGGTCCTTGATCCTCCTAAACTCCCAAAGTCTGCAACTATGGGACTCAATTATGAGTTTGCATCTCGTGGTATTCCTGTAATTAATCTATTAAGCGTCAAACAGCTATGCCAGGATAATGGAATATTATTCGATCCTGTTCCACTTCCTTCTATGTATAAAGGCGAGAAGCTTGAGAAAGTTGAATATAATAAAGGCATTGCAATTGCAACTCTTTCTATTGCTTTAGCTATATTGATACTTGGCATTATCGATAGCAAAAAGAGGCTCAAATGAAAAAGCATATACTCGTTGCACTATCTCTTTTGTTGATTCTCACCAGCTGTACTACTTTAGAGCATAAGGATAGCTATAAAGCAGCTATAGCTTGGCGTGATGATGATAAAAGCATCAAATACCAAAGACTAGTTAAATATTTTGAAGACGAAGGTTTTGAAGTTACTTTGCTTTCAAAGGTCACTACAGATGATATTGCCTATGTTGATGGAGAGATATCAGACGACTATCTGAACTTTGATTTCTCTCTAAGCGATGAAGCAGCATCGATTCTGAAAACTACTGACTCAATCAATATTGAAGAAAATCTTGATGACTATGACATCATAGTTTTCAGTGGTGGAGAAGATATTTCACCAACACTATATAGAGATGATTATGAGCCAAGCTTTGATTATATGTATAATGCTGAGCGAGATAGTTCTGATTATCTCTTGATGCGCTATGTCATCGCTCATGATATCCCTACATTTGGAATATGCCGTGGAATGCAAATGCTTGCAGTTGCATCAGGCTTAAATCTCATTGAAGATATTTCAACAATAGCTCCTGAACTAGAAGGTGTTCATAGAGCTATTAATGGAGATTATTCATTTCATAGTGTCACAACAAAGACTGGAATCATCAGAGAAGTAGCTTCTGCTCATCATCAGGAAATAGACTATGAAGAAGGTCATAACATCATAGCTACTGAAAACACAGGAAGTGTAGTAGAAGCAATAGAAAGGACAGATAAAAAGCTTATAGTCGGAGTTCAGTATCACCCAGAATACTACGCAGATCATGAAGATATGCTAGGCGCCAATAGTGCATATGCTCTTCTAGAGAATATTAAGAAAGAGCTCTAAGTTCCTGACTTAAGAATCTCAAGATACTCTGTGTATGAATATATTCTGCTCTTATCTGCATACCCAGTATTGGCTAAGATTCCAAGGCTCTCGTATGTAGATATAAGCTTAGAAGCAGTATTATAAGCAATATTAAGAGCACTCGCTGTCTTCCTGATATCAATAATAGGATTGTTCTCTATGTATGGAAGGAAGTTTCTCACTCGCAGATTATTGCTCTTGTTATATATCAATTGCATATTCTTATCATGGAGCGCTACAAGCTTATCGATAGTAGCAATGCCATCGCTAGCTGCTTGCTCGACTGCTTCTAGGAAGAACATAATCCATTGCTCATAGTCGCCCTTGCGTCTTACTTCACTCATCCTATCAAAGTATTCAATCCTATTTAGTTTCAAGAAATAGGAAATATACAGAACAGGTTTTGAGAGTATCTTCCTATCGATTAAGAATAGAATTATTAAGAGTCTTCCAATTCTGCCATTTCCGTCTAAAAAAGGGTGGATGGTTTCAAATTGATAATGTATCAGTGCGGCTTTTACAAGAGGATCAATAGAATCCTCGTCGTTAATAAACTTCTCTAAATCAGACATAGCAATAGTCATGTCTTCTACGTTTGGTGGAATATATCTCGCATTTCTCAAAGAACAGCCAGCGCCTCCAATCCAATTCTGAGAAGTTCTGAATTCTCCTGGGTTCTTATCATCGCCACGAGTATCAGATAAGAGAATCTTGTGTATCTCCTTAATCAGGCGATTGCATAAAGGTAAAGAATCCATACGCTCGATTCCATAATCAAGTGCCTTAGAGGAAATTGCAAAAGTAAAATCGCATGAAAGAATATTCATCATTTAGTGCATGAATATGCACTCGGATCAGATT
>CAKQJZ010000062.1 GCA_934247875.1 uncultured Spirochaetales bacterium | reverse complement strand
TTACGTTTTCTTGAAGCTACTCAGCCTAATACCCTACTTTCTCTTACTAAGATATATAAAGATAAAACATTAGAGACTATCCTTAGTGCTATCTCTACTGCTGAAACATCTAAAAGTGGTAGCAGGCTAGAACTATTAAAGCATGGGCTTACAATTGGTCACTCACATATAGACCTTATGTATGATAAGCCAGCATCTGGTCTTAATAAGGATCTTATTAAACGATATCAGAAGAATATCTTTACTGTTTCTGAAGAAGTCTTGGCGAGCGATAAAGAACGTGTTGATCTAGTCCTGTTTCTAAATGGTATTGCTATTATGGCTTTTGAGCTAAAAAGCAATGCAGCTGGTCAGTGCTATGGAGACGCAATAAAACAATGGAGAGAAGCCCGTTCACCTAAAACAAGATTATTTTTGTGGAAAGCTGGTGTATTAGTTTGTTTTGCAATGGACCTAGAACAGGTTCATATGACTACTAAGCTCTCTGGTTCTGATACATTCTTTCTACCCTTCAACCAAGGCTCTGGAAAAGGAATCAATGCAGGTGCTGGTAACCCTATTTGTGATGGTGAATTTAGTGTCCATTATATGTGGGATGATATCCTCCAAAAAGATACTGTACTAGAGATTATCCGTAAGTTCATGTTCATTGAAGTGAAGAAAAAGGATGATCCTAAGACCGGGAAATCAAAAGTTACTGAAACTGTCATTTTCCCTCGCTACCATCAGCTTGATGTTGTTAGAAAGATATTAGCTGATGTTCTTGAGAATGGTACATCTCGAAACTATCTTCTACAGCATTCTGCTGGCAGTGGTAAAACCAATGAAATTGCATGGCTATCTTATCGTTTAGCTTCTCTTCATGATTCTTCTGATAAAAACATTTTCGATAACATCATAATCTGTACAGACCGTGTTGTTGTTGATAGGCAGCTTCAAAATGCTGTTATGGGGCTTGAGCATAAAGCAGAGCAAGTTAAAGTACTTGATGACAAATGCACATCTGCAGATTTGAAAGCAGCACTAGAAGGAAACACGAAGATAGTTGCAACAACTATTCAGAAATTCCCTTGGGTTGTTGGTTCTGTTGGCTCATTAAAAGACAAGAAGTTTGCTGTAATCATTGATGAAGCTCATAGTTCTACAACTGGAAAGAATATGGCTGCAGTAACTCAAACTTTAACATCTGGAGTAAAAGTTGCTGATGCGTCTGTTGAAGATGAGATTGAAGCTGAACTTATGAAAACAGGTAAACAGCCAAATGTTGCTATGTTTGCGTTCACTGCTACTCCTAAACCAACTACCCTTCAGATCTTTGGTTCACTCACTCCTCTTGGAGAGCGTGAAGCTTTCCATATATATTCAATGAAGCAAGCTATTGAAGAAGGTTTTATTCTTGATGTTTTGCAGAACTATGTAACATACAATACATTCTACAAGCTGAATAAAGAGATTGAAGAAGATCCTAAAGTAAAGACTGCTGATGCAAAACGTCAGATAGCTATTCTAGTCCAGCGTGATGAGAATAATATCAATCAAAGAATTGAACTTATAATCGAGCATTTCCGCTCAACTGTTTTAGAGGAACTCGGTGGACAAGCTAAAGCTATGGTTGTTACTGAATCACGTGCTGGTGCTGTTTTATATCATCAAGCATTCCAAAACTATATTAAGCGTAAAGGCTATACAGATATACATTCACTTGTAGCTTTCTCTGGTAAAGTAACTGTTGATGATGCTGAATATACTGAATCTTCTATTAATGGTATTCCAGAGAAAAAACTAACTTCTGAATTTGATACTAATAACTATCAAGTTTTGATTGTTGCAGATAAATACCAGACAGGTTTTGATCAAAAGAAACTTTGTGCAATGTACATTTTAAAGAAGTTACATGGTGTATCTGTTGTCCAAACACTATCAAGACTCAATAGAATATGTCCTCCATATAATAAGAAGACATTTGTATTGGATTTTGCTAACTCATACGAAGAAGTAGAGAAAGCATTCTCTACCTACTACACTACTACAATTCTTTCAAATACTGTTACACCTGCAGCTGTGCATGATATTTATCTTCGTCTAATGGGGCATAATTTTGTTAATGTAATTGATATTGAAACTTTCGTTAATCTTCTTTATAAGAAGCAACCTACTCAAAAAGAACAAATAACAATGACACAGATTCTGCAAAGAACAGCGCAAACTATTGATGAGATAGGCTGTCATAGAGAAAAGGAAGCATTATCAATAAAACATGATATTAAGAGTTTTATCAGATGTTATGAGTTCTTAACTCAGGTTACTATCTTTGATGATATAGATATGCATAAGAACTATCGATTCTTTTCATGCTTAAAGATTTTTCTCAATAAAGATCAGCCTGGTAGTGGGTTTGACTTAAAAGATATCATTGTTGCGAAAGACTTCATACAGAAAAAGACTGAAACTCATACAAAAGAAGCTAAGATTTCTAATCCTGAACTAAAACTATCGATTGCAGATAGATTGAACATTAGCAAAGATGATGAGAAAAAGCTTTCAGAAATCATTTCAGAAATCAATAACAGAACTGGCAAGTCTTTTGATGAAAACGTTGCAGCAGGTGCTCTATTACAGATTAGAGATCTAATGAAGAATAATAAAGAGCTAAAACGCTGTGCAAACAATACCATTAATGATTTCACTGGGGAATATTATAAGCATATTAACAATGCATTGGTTGAAGGCATGAGTCAAAACCATGAATTTTTTACGATGTTGCTCAATAATGAAGATCTTAAAAATGAACTTTTAGGCATGTTCGTAAATGATGTCTATGAAAGCTATCATGCAAGAAGACTTCAATAATTTCTGGTTTATAACTCAATAGTTTTAAATAAATTTAAGCTTGTATGAGGGAAATTGTTGTAAGTGCTGAAGCCAACTTCAACGCTGTAGTATATATATAGTACAAGATTTTCGTTTGAATAATCTTCTGGTACTTCATTACCAACAAAAGCAGAACCTTCAAGATTTTCATAAACTGTGAAGGCAGTTCGATTAAATCTATTTAATTCTATTGTTTTAGTTTTATTTGTTGTTGGGTCAGTAATTATTAATTCAAGGTTTTTATCTTTATTAATATTGAAATTAAGAAAAGAGCGTAGCTTAGTACCTGATATAATCTGATAACTGTCAGTGCCAAAGATATAGGATTCTGAATTAGCGCTGTTGTTTTCGTCTAAAGTGAATTGGTACAAAGATACTTCAGTTTTTTTATCATTTAAGGTGATTGTAGTCGTTAAAAACTTTCTATCACTATGAAGTGAATACTGTACAAGATTTTTGTCTGATACATATTGACTGTTAAAGTTACTTACAAGAGTTGATAGATATGAAACGTCTTTGGGGGCAATTGTATAGAAGAAACAGATTCTTGGATATCGAGATTGAATTAAATCATTATATAGTGTTTCGTCAGATACTACATCGCCAGTAACGTCTATATAGCTATTTAAATAACTGTAACCAGAAGAAGTATAGTCACTTGTTATTCTAGATGTGCTTAAACAATTTATAGGAGAATAATTAGGTATTCCACAGGAAGTTAGAGACAAAATTAGGGCAGTGATTAAAAGAAAAGATATTCCTTTGAGAAATTTCTTCATCACTACCCTATTATAAATTAAGTTAGTTCAACTGTGCTGCTCTTGATGTAGCAAGCTTAGCGTATTCGCTACTAGTCTCACTGAACTCACCTGCAACCTGCTCATATGTTGCTTTAGCAAGATCAACATTGCCAAGCTTCTCATAGAGTCTAGCTACATTAAAGAGTGCATGAGATGCATAAACACCATCATGGCCATAGTCATCCCATAGTTTATTATAAAGGCTTAATGCTTCATTGTCGTTGCCAAGATTCTCATTGCATACAGCTGCGTTGAAGAGAGCAACCTGACCAAGATATGTCTTTGCCTGGTTTTCTGCAACACTAGTATAGAATGATAATGCCTTATCATATTCGCCATTATCAAAAGCAAGATCAGCAAGAACCATAGTAGCCTTTGCTCCTGGATACTTCTTCAGGTTTGAAGAAGCAATCAAAGCAGTAGCATCGTTTTCAAGTGTGCTTCTAGCACTCTTATAGTCATCAGATGCTGGATCAAGCGCAATTAATGCACTAGCTTGCTTTTCAATGCTGTATAAATCAGAGTATTTCTGGTCATTCTTCTTATCGCTAACAGAGAGACCTACAACTAAAGCCACAACAACAACCAATAAGACAGCAATTATAATAGTCAGAAGCTTAGAATGAAGTCCAAGCCAAGTGTCTATCTTACCAGCAAACTTCTCAGTAGCAGTAAGGTTATTTTCTTTTTTATTATTGCTCATTGATTATCCTTAATTAAATCTGCGCTAATAACTAGCGCAGACTAATATTTATAGTAATTTAGTTCTTCTTAAGCATGTCTGCGAAAGGATTGTAAGTATCTTCTTCTTCCTTCTCGTCAGCCATATACTTAGCCATCTCTGATTCCTGGCTTCTCTTAATCATCTCTTTGATTGAGAGTGAAAGCTTCATTGTCTGAGGATTGCAATCAATTACCATAGCTGTAATTGGCTCGCCAATCTTCTCTTTGTAGCTCTCAAGAACTTCATCTTTGTACTCATCATCTGGTCCAACAAGGTTGAACTTTGTGATAAGACCGTCGATATCGCCAACGACTTTAACAAATACACCGAAGTCAGTTACTGAAGATACTGTGCCCTTGATTACAGAGTACTTAGGATAATCTTTCTTAAGTGCCTGCCATGGGTTGCCTTCAAGATCCTTAACAGAAAGTCTGATTCTTCTGTTCTCTGGCTCTACCTTAGAGATCTTTACGTCGATTACATCACCCTCTTTGCAGAACTCAGACATGTTCTTGATCTTCTTTGTCCAAGAGATGTCGTCGATGTGTAAGAAACCGTCGATACCATCTTCAAGATTAACAAATGCACCTGAAGAAGTTACCTTAACAACTGGAGCCTTTACAACCTTGCCAACTGGATATCTGTCAGTGATTGTGTCCCAAGGATTCTCCTCAAGTTGCTTAAGACCAAGAGATACTCTCTTCTTATCGAGGTCGTAGCCAAGAATCTTAGCTTCAACAACATCACCAATGTTAACAATCTCTTTTGGATTTGTGATTCTCTTTGTCCAAGAAAGCTCTGAGATATGAGCAAGACCTTCAATGCCTGGCTCGATTTCAATGAATACACCAAATGATGTAATCTTTGTTACAGGCTTCTTGATAACGTCGCCAACCTGGTATCTCTCTTCGAAAGTTGTCCAAGGATCAGCTTCCATGTGCTTGAGAGAAAGATTGATTTTCTGAGTCTCTGGATCGATGTTGATAAGTCTGAGCTGAACGATCTGGCCCTTCTTAACAAAATCTTTTGGTCTTGTTACATGACCCCATGACATATCGTTGATATGAAGAAGGCCGTCAAAACCACCAAGATCAATGAATGCACCAAATGATGTGAAAGACTTTACTTCGCCCTGTACAACGTCGCCAATCTGAACTGACTTGAAGAATGCATCTTTGTTCTCTTTGATCTTCTTTTCGAGGTACTCTCTTCTAGAAACAACGCTCTTAAGCTTAGTACCAGCATGGAACTTATCAATTACAAAGTAATCAGTCTTGCCAACCAATGACTCTGGATCTTCTACTCTGACTACATCAGCCTTTGATAGTGGGCAGAATCCCTTATAATCGGCACCGAGGTCTACTTCATAACCACCCTTGATAACCTTAACGAACTTACCAAGAACAGGAGTTCTATCCTCAGCAGCTTTCTTCAAGAGCTCTGTCTTCTCTTTAGCTTCTGCTTTCTTCTTTGATACAACAACCTGACCACGACCGTTGTCAAGTCTTACTATTGTTACAGCTACCTTGTCACCAACTTTAGGAAGCTCGATGAATTCCTCTACAGGAATCTGGCCTTCTGACTTGTAGCCAATATCAATTAATACTGTCTCGTCATTTGTCTGTACTACAGTACCGGTTACGATCTGACCGACTTCTAACTCCGGAATTGACATAAGATGCTGCTGCAGATAAGACTGCTTCTCAGCAATCTGAGTTTCATTTTCCACTTCTTTACTCCTACTACTAAATTACCTTGCTAAATGCTCTTGCATAGCACTTACAACTTTCTCACAAACTTGGTCCATGGTCAAGTAAGATGTATCTATATATATAGCATTATCAGCTATTTTTAAGGCTCCAACAGGCTTTTCCCTATCATTTTTATCGCGTGCAATAATTCCTTTCAGAATTTCATCATAGCTAGCCTGATCTTTCTGTTCTTTATAGCGTCTTTCAGCTCTGACCTCAGGAGAGGCATCCAAAAAGAACTTATAATCAGCTTCAGGGAATATTACAGTAGTCGTATCTCTGCCTTCAGTGATTATATCCAAGCCTTTTGCAATCTCACGTGCTTTGTCTGTAATGATCTCTCTGACTCTTGGGTCTGAGGAGACTTGAGATGCAAATTTATCAACTTCTACTGTATGGAGTTTAGACTCTACATCTTTTCCATTTAAGCAAATATTTCCTCTCTCAATTGTTATAGACATTGTCTTAGCTGTCTCTAAAACACTATCTTTATCGAGAGGGTCCAGGCCTTTTTCTAGCTGAAGAAGTGTAAGCGCTCTATAAAATGAGCCTGTATTGAGAAAATAGAGACCCAGACGCTTTCCAATAGTCTTTGCTACTGTGCTTTTTCCGCTTCCTGCAGGGCCATCGATAGCTACAATCATCTCTTCCTCCTATTCTCATTGACTGAAGGCTTCACACGCTCTTCAGCTGCACTGGCTTTTACTACTCTTACTTTGCCCTTCTTCACGTCTTTGCTGTTTCCAGCGCCAGAGAGAAGCCCACTGATTTCCTTTGCACTGAGGTTTCTCCATTCCCCAGGCTCCATATCACCAAGCTCTACACAGCCGATTCTGATTCTGGTAAGGGACTTCACGTCATAGCCTAAGAATGAGAAGATCTTTCTTATCTCTCTGTTCTTGCCTTCTGTAAGTGTGACTTTGATGAACTGCTTAGTTCTAGGAATCAGGTCATAGCGCTTGATTCTATATGGGCGTGGCATATCAATATAGAGGCCGTCGAGTGCTTTATTGAGGTCCTCGATTTCAACTGGTCTATCAAGCTTTACTATGTATTCCTTCTCAACTTCATACTTTGGATGCATCATTGCGTTTCCGAACTGTCCATCGTTGGTAAACAGGATAAGACCATTGGATTCCTTATCTAGTCTTCCTACATGGAAAAGCAAATCCATATCACGCATGCCAATGAGCTCACGCGCATATAGAGTCTCATTTGGATCGTAGTTAGTGCATACATATCCTTTTGGCTTATTGAGTGCGATATAGTACTTCTTCTCAACAAGCTCAATAGTCTCGCCATCAACCTGTACAATATCTTCTGGGCCTACTTTTACGCCCATTTCGCGTACAGTCTTATTGTTGATCATTACCCTGCCCTGGGCTATAAGCTCCTCGCTGCTTCTTCTGCTTCCAACGCCGCACTTAGCCATATAAGCCTGAAGACGCATTGGGAATAATGTAATATCGTCGCTCATTATAATAATTCTCCTTGATTCTCTTCTTCCTTGTTGAATTTAAGTCTATCAGCTTCACTGAGTTTAGGTAACTCAGAAATCGATTTTAACTTAAATTCATATAAAAACTTACGTGTTGTCCAATATAAGCATGCATGCTTTTCTGATCTGCCAGAGACCTTTATATAATCTCTGTCTCTTAAAAGCCTTACTATTGAATCTGAGGATTTTACTCCTCTAAGCTTATCAATCTCGCTTTTGGTAATCGGCTGAGAGTAAGCAACTATAGCAAGTGTCTCGAGTGCAGCTTTACTGAGTCGTCTATCTACCTTTCTGCCATAGCTCTGTCTTAGCTTTGGATATAGATCAGGGGATGGCTGAAATGAATATAGTCCCTCTTCTTCTAAAAGCATCAATCCACTGTTTCTATCTTCATAGATTTCCTTGATTGCATATAGCGCATCTAAGACATCTTCTTTAGATAGTTTAGAAAGTGAGATAAGACGCTCTAGAGAAACTGGAGTATTCTCGATATAGAGGATAGTCTCAATCAAACGCTCATCGTCTTTCAGCATTCTCTCATCATTCATCGTCATCCTCCAGATCTATCTCTTCCTCATCTCCGACAAACTCAGCTTCCCCTTCTTCTTCATCGAGCTCTTCATTAAGCTCGTTGTTTTCACTGATCATATCTTCAAGTCTGAGTTCTGCTTCGCGAGTCAGGATATTGAAGTCTTTAGCATCCCCATAAGACTTCTCTATCTCTTCAGCTTCTCTATCAATCTCATCATAGCTTCTAGGGTCCCACTCTTCAGGACGCTTCTCTATAACAATAGAACCATAGAGAACCTCTTGCTTTATCAATATAAGCTTATCTTTAACACTCTCTAAAATTGCCATAAATGAGACAATGATGTGAAGAGGATTGGTTTTATCGACAATGAGATCTTCTATTGTTATAGATTCTTTTGTCTCAAGCAGCTCCATCATCAATGCTTTCTTCTCATTCAATGATACTTCTTCATATATATTGAAGATCTTGGATGGCGGAGTATTCTGCAATAGAGATGCAAAAGTAGACTTCAAATCATTTAAGGTTACACCTTCAAAGAGATCCTTGTCTTCAAATGGGAGAGCAAAGAAGTTCTCGCCTCTCTCTATTCTGAGTCTATTATCTCCGCCGTTTCCAGCAAGCAGTTCTGTATATCTCTTATATTTCTGATAGTCAAGAAGCCTATCGACAAGGTCTGCTCTAGGGTCCTCATACTCTTCATCAAGTGCTGTAGTATTAGGAAGCAGGAGCTTTGTCTTTATATAAAGCAGCTCAGCAGCTAAACGATAGAAGTCAGCTAAATCGCCAAGCTCTGTCTCATGCGTTTTGATGTATTCAATGAATTGATCTGTAATAAGTGCTATAGGCAGATCATAAATATTTGCCTTGTTCTCCTGAATCAAATAGAGAAGCAATTCAAGTGGTCCATCGAAATCCTGATGATTCTCAAGGATTCCATCCACATGAAAGCTTCTCTTTTCTTTAGGATTAAGAATTACATCAACCTCTTCACTCATAGAAATTGAGTATAATTTAGATTGAAAGCTTACTCAACGTCCTTCTTTTCATCTTTTTTGAACATAAGCTCTCTGAGCTTAGTCTCAAGCTCAGTCTGGAACTCCTGATTGGTCTTGATATAATCAAGAGTCTTATCTCTGCCCTGTCCTATCTTCTCGCCATTATAGCTATACCAAGCACCTGCTTTCTCAATGAGCTCATACTTGATAGCTGCATCAAGCAGAGAACCTTCTCTTGAGATACCGCTTCCGAATAATAGATCAAGCTCGCACTTCTTAAATGGAGGCGCAACCTTATTCTTGACGATCTTTACTCTTACTCTGTTACCTGTAAGCTCATCACTGTTCTTGCCAATTGATTCGATTCTTCTGACATCCATTCTTACAGATGCATAGAATTTCAATGCATTGCCACCTGTAGTAGTCTCAGGGTTGCCAAACATTACGCCGATCTTCATTCTGATCTGGTTGATGAAAATGATAGTAGTATTTGACTTAGCAAGAATACCAGTAAGCTTTCTAAGTGCCTGTGACATCAGACGTGCCTGGAGTCCCATGTGGCTGTCGCCCATGTCGCCCTCGATTTCTGCCTGTGGTGTTAGTGCTGCAACAGAGTCAACTACAACTATGTCGAGCGCACCTGATCTGACAAGACGCTCTGTGATCTCTAAAGCCTGCTCACCATTATCTGGCTGAGAGACATAAAGCTCATCAATGTTGACGCCTAGATTCTTTGCGTATGTAGGGTCCAGCGCATGCTCTGCGTCGATGAATGCTGCAATGCCGCCGCTTCTCTGAGCTTCAGCTATAGCGTGAAGAGCAAGCGTTGTCTTACCAGAGGATTCAGGTCCATAGATTTCTATGATCCTGCCCTTTGGGTATCCTCCAACTCCCAGCGCTTCATCAAGAAGAAGTGAGCCAGAAGGGATGACATCAACATCCATGATCTCACGGTTATCTCCAAGCTTCATCAGAGAACCCTTTCCAAATTCCTTATCTATCTGAAGCCTAGCTGCTTCAAGCGCTTCTCTTTTTCCGTTATTGTTATCTTCTACTTTTGCCATAACAGAATCCCTCCTGTTTATATATATGCAAAATTATTAAATTCTGCTACTTTTTCTTCTTCATATCCCTGCTATCTACTATAAAAGTAATAGGACCATCATTCAAATACTCAAGTTCCATATGAGCACCAAACTCTCCGACTTCGGTCTTTATGCCCTTTCTTCTAAGAAGTTCTATACCCTTTTCATAGAATGCTTTTGCTTCGTCACTCTTCTTAGCATTATCAAAAGAAGGACGATTGCCTCTGAAGACATTTGCGCAAAGAGTGAACTGACTAATAAATAAAATAGCCTGATTTAGATCTTTTAAAGATAAATTCATCTTATAATTTTCATCAGGAAAGATTCTCATATTGATAATCTTATCGATAATAGGCTCAATTAAAGACTCTTCATCATCCTTCTCAACGCCAAAATAAACTAAAAGACCCGAGTCTATTGCACCTGTTACATTCCCATGGGCTGTGCATTTAGCATTCTTGACACGTTGCACTACAGCTCTCATGATAGTACTTCCTCTACTCTTTCAAGGAATTCTTTTTTGTCACTCTCTTTGAAGAATGCAGAGCCCATGACTGCCATATCAGCACCAGCGTCATATACTTCTCTGACTGTATCAAGAGCAATGCCGCCATCTGTTGAGATTAAGTAGCCATAGCCATTTACAGTCCTAAGATCATCTAGCTCTCTGATCTTCTTTACTGTCTCTTTGATAAAGCGCTGTCCGCCAAAGCCTGGATTGACAGTCATGACTAAGACATAGTCGACATAATCAAGAACAGCACTCAAAACAGAAACTGAAGTACCTGGATTGATAGCAACTCCGCACTCTGCGCCTCCTGCCTTTATAAGCGACAACGCTCTGAAAAGGTGGTTAGTTGCTTCAGCGTGTATTGTTATAATGTTGCTACCTGCATCAAGAAATGCAGGAATCAGCTTTTCTGGTTCGTCTATCATTAGGTGAACATCGAAAATCAAATCACTTGAAGACCTTAGATCTTTGATGAATTTTGGACCGAATGTGATATTAGGAACAAATGAGCCATCCATTACATCCAAATGAACATAATCTGTGCCAGAGGCTGCAATAGTGTATAAGTCATCTGCAGCGTGGGAGAAGTCACCAGCTAATATAGATGGAGATATAAGAAATTGTTTTACAGACATAAATGTAATTATAGTATAAATTGAGATAAGGAAGAATAATCATTCTGTGACTCTCAAATAATTTTTTCCACTGCTTTTTAGAAGAAATATATAGATGCCTGAGGTTGCTATTCCCAGGCA
>CAKQJZ010000061.1 GCA_934247875.1 uncultured Spirochaetales bacterium | reverse complement strand
TAATATACAAGTCAAGAAAAATCTTAAAAACTTTTCAAAAATCTTTTTTAGGGGTGGGTTTTCATGCGTAACGACTACAAAGTTCATTATCTAGTTGATGAATGGATAATAAATGGTAATATCTTTGATTTTGATACGATTATTACTAAAGATCTGATGTATGTTGAAGGTAATGCAAAAGCTGTCAGAATTGTAACTTTTGAATATTACGACGGAAAACCTAATAAAGAAGTAGTTGTTGTAAAAGACCAAAAAGTTCCACAACCAACAGATTCAGCACGAAGTGGTTATAATTTTATTGGATGGTATTTAAAAGACTCTGAATTCAATTTTGATAATCCGATAAATAGCGATATAACGCTAAAAGGCAAATGGGTGAATGCCAATGGTAAAGCTACTATAAATTGGTATGTTGGAAACAAAAAGATCAATAGCACCACTGTATCACATGGAACCCTAATCAATCCAATTCAAGAGCCTAATGACCACAAAGAAAGTGTTGCAGATACGTTTAAGCATTGGACAACAGATACAACAAAAAATACTCCTTTTGATTTCACTAAACACAAGGCGCTTGAAGACATTAATCTCTATGCAGTTTGGAATGAGTTGAATATTGGTGATACGTACACTCTGAAAGGAGAATATATTGGATCTGATGAAGGCTTAAAGACAAATGGTATTGAACTTGTAATCTTAGGAAAACGTGGAGTTCGTACCGCTGCGACAAATTGGCAGGGGCTTCCTTCTGACTATCCATATAAGTATATAGCAGTAGATAAAAATCATGATTTATCTTACTACATATTGGGTTCGGATTATTATAATAAATATGAGCCAAGTGAAGATAATTTTACTGTATGGGCAAATACAAATTATCAAACAGGCGGAAATGGAGATGATATAGGAGATGGATATAGTAATACAAAAAAAGCATTAGCTTGTGGTTCAAATCTTTTCACTAGAGATAATTCATCTGAGAATAAAACTCTATGGAATTATTTTCTATTATTTACAGAAAAAAACATTGATCCAAAATATAGAGACAAATGGTTTGTTCCTTCTATTGAAGAAGTAATACAGATAGTAAGATTTGAATATGATAGTCATGGTCCTGACATAAAGAATTTAACAAATGAAAGTAATTGTAATCCTTGCTATTGGTCTAGTTCAGAAACTAATAGGCCAATCATTGTTGTTAATTCTCCAGGTGCTCCAGAAGAAGATGCAAAGTATGTTAAATATTACCAACTTGAAGGACACTACCGTAGGACAGTCTTTACTTCATTGAAGAGTCCAACAACCCATGGTTATTATTATCGTACACGACTTTGTAGGGTTCTTTAGAATTGAATTAATAACAAGTTATCTTGTCTTTGACTGCTTGCTTTCCCAAAAAGAAAGTAAGCAGTCATTTTTTTAATGTGTGAACTATTTCTTATTTGGTATGAAAATTATTTTTATCTATCAATAATTTTCTTTGCAAATTATTTTAACGGGTTTATTATTAAAACAAATTTCATTAAAAAAGGAGCTTTTTATGAAAAGAACTTTAATGGTAATAGCATTTGCTCTTATTTGCTTAACAGCAGTATTCGCACAAGGTAATGCTGAAGCTGCACAAAAGAGTGAGAGTAATAAACTCATTCTTATTACTGCTACTTCTACAGATAACCTAAATGCTGTTATTCCTGCTTTTGAAGAGAAGTATGATATTAAGGTTGAGATTATCACAGGCAGTACTGGCGAAGTTATGGCTAGAATCAAAGCTGAGAAAGATAATCCTTCTTGTGATGTTACTTGGGTAGGCGAGTATCAGGCTCTTACCGATCAGTCTCTTTTTGAGACATATGTAGCTTCTACAGATAAAGAGTATCCTGAGATTTATAAGAACAAGAGTGGTGTATTTACAGCAATTAATGGTACTTGTCCTGTAATTGTATGGAATACTACTATGGTTCCTAATGGTATTAAGGGTTATAAAGACCTACTAGATCCAGCTCTTAAAGGCAAGATTGCTTTTGGTGATGCTGGTACTTCTTCATCTGCTTATAACCACCTTGAGAATATGCTTCTTGATTTCGGTAATGGTGATATTGACGCTAAAGCAGGCTGGGACTATGTTGAAGCACTTTTGAAGCAACTTGATGGCAGAGTAGTTAACAGTTCAGCAGCAACTTATAAGGGCGTAGTATCTGGTGAATATGCTGTAGGCCTTGCATGGGATGCTCCTGCATTGCAGCTTGTTGCTTCTAATACTCCTAATGTTGATTTCTGTTATATGTCAGAAGGCGCTGCTAGCAAGCTCAGTGGTATAAGCATCATAAAGGGTGCTAAGAACGTAGAGAATGCAAAGCTCCTTGCTGATTTCCTTTCTAGCAAAGAAGGTCAGGCTCTTCTAGCAGAAAAGAGTGCTGGTGCTTGTCCTGTAAGAACCGATGTTGAACTTCCAGCTTCTAAAGCTATCATGAAGACAGCTAACATATTTGCTGTTGATTCTGTTTGGTCAGCTGGTATTAAGAAGTCTGTTCAGACTAAGTTCACAGATCTTCTTACAACAATCGTTAAATAAGTAATTCTTTGGAAGGTAGTTAATATGAGTGTTTCAATAAGCATAAGACACGCAGTCAAGAGATACGGGCAAAATACAATTATTCCAGATTTATCCCTAGAGATCAAAGAGGGTGAGTTCTTCACTCTCTTAGGTTCCTCTGGTTGCGGTAAAACAACACTCCTCAGAATGATTGCAGGATTTAACTCTATAGAAGGCGGTGAGTTCTATTTCAATGATAAGCTGATTAACAATATCCCCCAGAATAAGCGAAACATTGGCATGGTATTCCAGAATTATGCAATATTTCCTCATATGACTACCTTTCAAAATGTAGCATTTGGTCTTGAAGAGCGAAGAATCAAAGATCCAGAAAAGACAAATCGTGTTAATGAGATGCTTGATATGGTTCAGATTTCCTCTTTGAGAGATAGAAAACCTCAGAATATGAGCGGAGGTCAGCAGCAGCGCATAGCACTTGCCCGCGCTATTGTCATAAGACCTGACGTTCTATTAATGGATGAGCCTCTATCCAACTTAGACGCAAAACTCAGAGTTGAGATGCGTTCTGCTATCCGTGATATCCAGAAAAAATCTGGTATTACAACTGTTTATGTTACTCATGATCAGAGTGAAGCATTAGCTGTCTCTGATAGAATTGCCATAATGAATAAAGGCATAATCATGCAGACAGGAACTCCTCTGGATGTATATAGACATCCTGAGAATTTATTTGCTGCAACCTTCATTGGTGAGAGCAATGTTCTTGAATGCACTTTGAAGAATTCTGATTCTATTCAGCTTAATGGATCTGAATACTCATTTGAGCTAAATCGTATTGCTAATGATAAAACAGATAGCTCAAGCATTAAGCTTTCAGTAAGACCAGATGAGTTTGAATTCTCAGATTCTGGTATTAAGGGAACTGTTATAGAGAGAACTTTCCTTGGTACAAGTTATGAATATGTAATTGAAATCGAAAACAAGCAAAGAGTGAAGGTTAGTGCTAAATCATCACTTCCTCCTAAAGATAATGGTGAGAATGTATTCTTATCATTTGATAAGACTCTTGTTAATGCTTTTGATAGCATCAGTGAAAACTCAATAATGAATGATGTAAAATAGGGGGCGTTTAGATGGAAAAAAGCAACAGACGCTTCGACTATTGGAGTGTAGTAACTCTCGTTTCTATACTTTTCTTTTTATTATTCTTTATATATCCAGTGTCGAAGATATTCGTTAACAGCATTGTTGATAGTGAAACTGGAAAGTTCACTCTTGATGCTTTTAAGAAGTTCTTCAGCAGAAAGTATTATACAGTAACTATTCTCAACAGCTTCAAAGTCACATTAGCTGCGACAGTGATAACTATGATTACTGGCACACTTATGGCTTACATAATGAAGACTGTTAATATAAAAGGGAAGGGTATTGTAGATATGATAGTTATCGTATCTATTCTTTCTCCTCCATTCATCGGCGCTTATTCCTGGATTATATTATTAGGAAGAGCCGGTATAATCACTAAAGCATTAAGAACTATAGGTATCAAGTTTCCTGGTATTTATGGTTTTACAGGTATTCTGCTTGTATTTGTAGTTAAAATGACTCCTTTGATGTATCTCTTTGTATCTGGTGCACTTAAGAAGATGGATTCTTCTTTGATTGAGTGTGCAGAAGGTATGGGATGCAAAAGAAGCAGGAAGATGAGACGCATCATCCTTCCTCTGATTCTTCCAACAATTCTAAGTTCAGGGTTCCTCGTATTCATGAGGATATTCTGTGACTTTGGAACTCCTATGCTTATTGGCGAAGGCTACAGAACAATTCCTGTATTGATCTATAACTCATTCATTGGTGAGATGAATCAAGACTATGCGTTTGCAGCAGCTATGAGCGTAATTGTCATATTCTTCTCTATTGTCATTTTCTCACTTCAGCAATTTGTAAGTGACAGAACAACAATTGAGATGAGCTCTCTGCGTCCTATAGAGCCTGAAACTAAGAAAGGAACTTACAATGTGCTTTGCCACTTGTTTGTTTATATTGTAGCGCTTTTAGCATCTCTTCCTTTATTGGTTGTTGTTATTCAGTCATTCAAGAAATCTGATGGAATAATTTATTACAATGAGTTCTCACTAAAGAGCTATCAGCTTGCTTTCTCATCATGTGGCAGAGCTATTTTCAACACATTCTTATATTCAATACTTGCAATGGTATTCATTCTAGTAATTGGTGTTCTATTTAGCTATGTAACAGTCAGAAGACCAAGTAAAGTAACTCGTGTCATGGATACTATAACAACACTTCCATATATTATTCCTGGTTCAATCATGGGTATTAGCCTTATTCTTGGCTTCAATCATAAACCAATCATTCTAACTGGATCTGCTTTGATAATGATTGTTGCGTATATCATAAGAAGAATGCCTTATACAATCAGAAGCAGCAGCGCAATACTCAGACAGATTGATCCATCTCTAGAAGAAGCAGCAACTTCTCTAGGTGCTGATAAATCCAGGGCCTTTTGGAAGGTTACATTTCCTGTTATGATACCAGGTGTTTTGTCTGGTGCATTGATGAGCTGGATGAGTATAATAACTGAGCTCAGTGCAACTGTACTTCTATATACAACGAAGACACAGACATTATCGATTGCAATCTATCAAGAAGTAATAAGAGGCAATGAGGGAGTTGCATGTGCTCTTTCTACTATATTATTGCTTACAACAGTCATTGCACTCACTATATTCTTCAAATGCAGCGGTAAAAAGGAGATAGCTCTTTGATTGACAAAATTAAACAAATCTACTCAACTCTATCTGGAAACGATAAGCTTCTTGCAGATTTCATTATTGCCAATCCTGAGGAAGTTGTAACAATGAATATAAATGAACTAGCAGAAAGAGCAGCTATTTCATCTTCTTCAGTAAGCAGGTTCTCAAAGCTATTATTCGGAATGTCTTTTCCTCAATTCAAAGTTGCTATTGCTAAAAGCATAAGCAAAGTAGAAGGGGAGGAGAAGCAGGATTATAATGTTGAGCTTACAGATAGCCTATATCAGATAGAGAAGAAGCTTGCATATAATATTGAAAGGGTTATCAAAGAAGTAATTGAGCTTAATAGCATTCAGACTATAAGTGAGATTGCAGCGCTTATTGCTAAAAGTGAGAATATTTATTTATTTGGTATAGGTGCTTCAGGCTTAGCTACACAAGACTTTGCACAGAAACTCATAAAGCTTGGAAAGCGTGCTCTCTTTAACTTCGATGCAAACTTAGCTATTCTCAACTCTTCGCTATGTACACCAAACGATTTAGTTATAGCTATAAGCTATAGTGGACTTACTAAAGAGGTTCTGCTTCCTGTTAAGAAAGCTAAAAGCCAGAATTGTCCAATAATAGCAATAACTGGAGGAAAGAAGAACAGACTTGCATCTGAAAGTGATTATGTGCTTTCAATTCCACTTGCAGAATCTAAGATAATCCGCATGACAGCTATCTATTCTCGCTATGGTCAATTTGTATTGATTGACGCTTTATATCTTGCTGTTATGAAAGAACTTGGGAAAAGTCCAGATGAGATAATGTCTCATTATAAAGACTTATTATTGGAGCTTAAATAAAGGGGATAATATGTTACAGACAGAAGCAATAAACATTAATTCAAAAGGTATAGATACCAAATCTACAAAAGAGATTTGCTCAATAATGAATAGAGAAGATCAACGTGTTGCTTTTGCTGTTGAGAAAGCAATAGATAGCATATATCCACTTATCGATAAGATTGTTGAAGCATTCCAAAAAGGAGGAAGACTTGTATATATAGGCGCTGGAACTTCAGGACGTTTAGGCGTTCTCGATGCTTCTGAGTGCCCTCCGACATTTGGCGTATCGCCTGATATGGTTGTAGGAATTATTGCAGGTGGTGATAAAGCACTTCGTCTTCCAGTAGAAAAAGCAGAAGATAGCGATAAAAGCATAGAAGATTTAAAGAGGATAAATTTTTCAGATAAAGATGTTCTTGTTGGTCTATCTGCTTCTGGCAATGCTAATTACGTATTAAGCGCATTGACTTATGCAAGAGGCCTTGGCGCTGTTACTGGTGCTATATGCTGCAATAAGGAAGCTAAGAGCTTCATCTATTCAGATTATCCAATATTTGTCGATGTTGGTCCTGAGATAATATCTGGAAGCACAAGACTAAAATCAGGAACAGCTGAAAAGCTTGTGCTTAATATGCTAACGACAGTATCAATGATAAAGCTTGGCCTAGTTTATGATAACTATATGGTTAATCTTATGCCTTCTAATATAAAACTAGAAAACAGAGCTAAATCATTGATCAAAAAGATTGTCGACTCTTCAGATGAAGAAATAGAGACTATCTGGCCTTTAAGCAAGAAAAGCGTCAGTGCTTCTGTATTAATGATAAAATACAATGTTGATAGCGACAAAGCTCATGAAATACTTAAAAGCACTAACAACAATCTTCATCTAGCAATGAGCATGCTTGAAAATTATTAATCAATTTGTCATTTCTTATATATTTATACCTAATTACTATGTTAATATGTGACAACAAAGGAATAGCTATGGAAGAAATGACACCAGAAGAAAAAGAACGTTTAATAGATGAATACATGGAAATAATAGATGACGATAATAGTGGTAAAGTTGTAAAAAAACGTGCGCTGAGAAAAGTCATTGAACTAATGCCTGATTATTATGATCTTCAAATTCAATTAATCATGCTCGATTTTGATGTTAAAAATAAAAATAATATTGAAAGAACCTTAGAAAAAATCGAAGAAGTTCAAAAGAAAGTTGAAGATGAGCTAACAGAATTAGACCTTTGGAAACATAAAGGTGAGTTTTGGTTATATCTTGAAACTCGTCCATATATGAATATTCTTAAACTCAAGGTTGATATTTACAATCTTTCTGGAAAAATAGAAGATTCAATCAAACTATGTAATAGAATTATTGAATTGAATAAAAGTGATAACCTAGGTGTTAGATATATTTTAATTGGTAATTATGCAGTGACTGGTGATTTGAAGAATGCATTAAAACTATATAAGAAATACCCTGAAGATAGCACGTCATTTTTATTGCCATTTGCATATTTATATTTCACATTAGGAAAAGAGCAAGAAGCATTGGGATATCTCATAAAACTCAATAAAGCTAATAGATATATCCTAAATTTGTTTAAAAATGGAATTAGTTATCTTCTGGATTTAGAAATTCCTGATTATTATTCATTTGGAGATCAAAACGAAGCAATAACAGTATTATGGGAAAATCATTATGTTTACAAAAATTTATTTTTCACAATCTTTGTTGAAGATTTCTTAAAGTGCTGTCCTGATATTTCAAAATAACTAAAAGAGTGGTCACTTCCTAAATGGAGTGGCCTTATTTATTGGATAAACAAATCCTAATTGACAGAATGTACATTATATACATTTAAATAAACATTCAGAATATCAATATCAGCAATGTATTTTGATTGAGTATCTTAGGAATCAACGCAATTCATGCTAATATTTCTAGTATGGAAAACAAACTTAACTTTATTTGGGACGAAAATCCTGTTGATATTACTAGTGAAGCCAATTTTATATGGAGCATTGCCAATAAGCTTCGTGGTTCATATATGCCTGATCATTACGGTGATGTAATAATTCCTATGACAATTTTGCGCAGATTTGAGTGTGTCTTAGAAAAGACAAAAACTGCTGTTGTTGAAAAGTATCAGGAGTATCCAGATTATCCAGCACAGGCCATGTATAAGCTAACTGGCTATCAATTTTATAACGTTTCAGGATTCTCTCTAAAAGAGCTTTGTAATGATGCTGATAACATTGCAGCTAACTTCAAAGCTTATATTGAAGGATTTTCAGCCAACGTAAGTGGTATTTTGACAAACCTAAATTTAAAAGATCACATTGATAAAATGGATAAAGACGGATGTTTGTTTCCTGTTGTCAAAGCTTTCTCAGAACTTGATCTTAGCGTTGAGAAGTTTGACTCAATCAAGATGGGTTATATCTTTGAAAATCTTATTGGACGTTTCTATCAGAATGTAGATGCAGGACAATATTATACTGGTCGTGACATTATCAAGACTATGATCGCCCTACTCATCTCTGAAGGCTCTGATGACATTTTTGAAGATGGAAAGATTATTACTGTTGCTGACCAGGCAGCAGGAACTGGAGGTATGTTAAGTACAGCTTTTACTTATCTCAAGCATTATAATCCCGGCTGCTTAGTTCATCTCTTTGGTGTTGAGTTCATGCCTCAGACTCATGCAATTGGTCTTGCAGAGATGCTGATTAAGGGACAGACTGGTGAAAACTTTGTTAATGCTGATACTTTCAAGACAGATCCTTTCCCAAACAATAAGTTTAGATACATACTAGAAAATCCACCATTTGGGACTCCTTGGGGTGGCAAAGACGCAAAAGTCGGACAAGAAGATGCAGTAAAAAAAGAATTTGAAAAAGGATTGAACGGACGCTGGGGTGCTGGTCTACCATCTAGTGGCGATGGTCAGCTTTTGTTTATCCAATCAGCTGTAGCTAAAATGGATCCTGAATTTGGACGTGCTGCAATTATTGAAAATGGTTCTCCTTTGTTTACTGGTGGAACATCTTCAGGTGAATCACAAATCAGAAGATGGTTATTAGAGAATGATCTTATTGAAGCTATCATTCAGATACCTACTGATATGTTCTATAACACAGGGATCTCAACATATATCTGGATACTCTCAAAATGCAAACGACCAGAGCGCAAAGGCTTTGTACAGCTAATTGACGCATCATCAATTTGTCATAAACTCAGAAAACCTCTTGGTAACAAGAAGAACGAGTTCCTACCAGAAGATAGAGCAAAAATCTGCGAACTTTATACAGCATATGAAGAGGACGAATATTGTAAGATATTCCCTAATACTGAGTTTATCTATCGTGAATACACAGTAATGCAGCCATTACAACGTTCATATGCAATTACAATAGAACGTATTGAAAATCTATTGCAATCAGGTGCGATGTCTAGTATTTATGATGAAGCTTTTCTCAATAAAATTGATAACACTATTCCTTCAGAAGTTAAAGCAAAGGATAAGAAGAAATACGAGGAAATGCTTGATCAAAAACCATTGTATGATGAAATCTTATCAAGATTGAACAATACAATCACAGATAAAGTCTATCTCTCCCCTAAAGCCTTTATGCCAATTATCACAAAGTTACTTAGTGACATACTTAATAAACAGATGATTGAAAAGATTGCTAATGGCTTATCTGTTATGGACAAGACAGCAGAAATTCAGAGAGATAAAAAAGGAAACATAATCTACGATAAAGACACTAAAGATACTGAAATCGTCAGATTGGACGAAGATATTGACGACTATATGGCTCGTGAAGTTCTTCCACACGTTCCAGATGCTAAAGCTTTCTTTGAAGAAGATCTAACCAAGAATAAAATCAAAACTGGCGCTGAAATCCCTTTCACTCGCTACTTTTATAAGTATCAAGCACCTACCCCAAGCGATGAGCTTATGAACCAATTCATTGAACTTGAAAACTCAGTCTCAGCACGCATTGCCAAACTCATTGGAGGTGTAGAATGAGAGAAATGAAAGATAGTGGTGTTGATTGGATTGGAGCAATACCTAAAGATTGGGATATCCTTAATTTAAAATATGTTGCTTCTTTAAAAACAGGGGGAACTCCTCAAGATAAGGTGGGTATCAGCGATGAAGGTGATATTCCTTGGATAACACCTCAGGATTTAAATGATTCTTTTTTTATAAATACTAGCTCGCAGTATATTGATTCAAATAGTGTCAAGATGAATAAGTATAGCTTATTTCCACCGCAATCGACACTTTTGGTTTGTATCGCTTCTATAGGTAAAGTGGGTATTTCTACTGTAAGTTCTTATTCAAATCAGCAAATTACAGCTTTGATGCCAAATAAAAAAATATATCCTTTATACCTTTATTTATGTATTAAAGCTTCTGAAAAGCAATTATTGTTTGATGCATCTAGTAATGTTGTACCTATAATAAATAATAAATATTTACAAGGATGCAAAATATTATTACCTAACTATTCAGAACAAAAACGCATTGCCTCTTTTCTTGACTCTAAATGCGCTGAGATTGATTCCATTACAGCTGATATCCAAAAAGAAATCGAAACTTTGCAGGAGTATCGCAAATCTGTAATCACAGAAGCTGTTACTATTACCGATTTTAATGCTGTTAAAACAATTCCTTTAAAATATATCGCTACCTGTAATGACAATACTTTAAAAGATGATACTTTGCCTGACTTTGATTTTGATTATATCGAAATCGGTAATGTTATCTATGGAAAAGGTATTATTGGATATAAACATTGTACGTTTAAAGATGCTCCATCTCGTGCTAGACGAATAGTAAAAACAGGAGATGTTATTATTTCTACTGTTCGAACATATTTAAAAGCAATTTCTCAGATACCTAAAAGTTTGAATGGACAAATAGTATCAACTGGGTTTGCTGTAATTCGTCCTAAACATATTGATTCACAATTCTTGATGTACAGCCTTCTATCAAATGATTTTGTTTGCGAAATTGAAGCTCGTTCTACCGGTGTAAGTTATCCCGCAATTAATTCAAGTGAGGTAATGAATGTAAAAATTATAGTTCCTTCGCTTGACAAACAAAAGCAAATCGCTTCTTACCTCGATGCAATGTGCTCTGAAATAGATTCCATTATCGAAAAAAAACAGAAGCAACTTGATACTCTTGCTGAATATCGAAAGTCATTGATTTATGAATATGTTACAGGTAAAAAGGAGGTACCTACAGTATGAATGCTATTTTATCTGAAAAAGCTTATCAAAGATATGTAATAGATAAACTTATTGAATTAGGTTATGAAGAGCGTCCTGCAGCTGAGTATGATAGACTTCATGCTGTTAACCCTGATGCGCTATTACGTTTTCTTGAAGCTACTCAGCCTAATACCCTACTTTCTCTTACTAAGATATATAAAGATAAAACATTAGAGAC
>CAKQJZ010000060.1 GCA_934247875.1 uncultured Spirochaetales bacterium | reverse complement strand
CTGCTAAGTTCTCCTGTTAAAAAGAAAATAAGTCAATGGTTTCTGTTAAGAACGCTATTGACCTTTTATAGGAGAATTGATAATGAAAAATAAGCTATTATTAGTGCTCATTGCATTGCTTTTGTTATTAACAAGCTGTGCAACAGTTGTAAGCATTCCATATATGAAGAGCTCAAATGTTGATATGAGTCGCTATAGAAATATTGCAGTCGCATCTGCTGTTCCTTATAAAGGTGGCTACATGGATGTTGTCTCATATATGAGAGCATATGATTTTGAGAGTTCATACTATCCTGTATATTCATCTTACTCGAGACAGCTTCCTCAGAATGTAGCTGACTATGCAACTAATGCAGTTGTAAGTGCACTCTCTAAGAATGGCTATTATTCTATCCTCTCTCCTTCAGAGACAGATACGATCATTATGCTATCAAAGATTGGCATGAGCTCATCTGGTAAGTTTGCTGAATATGGTGTTGATGCAGTCATCATCCCTTCTATCGATGATATGAAAGTAGATGAGTACTCAAAAGTCTACATTGATTCGTATAAAGACGCAAAAGATCCTACAACAGGACAAGTAGTCAAAGTTCCTCACTACACATATGCATATTACCAGAGAGTTTCTGTTACTCTCTCACTTACAGTAGTAGACACAAAGACAGAGCGTATTGTTGCTAAGCGCTCATACTCAAATAGCAATCCTGCTTATATTGAGTATACATATACTCCATATGGACCTGGATATGTGCTTCCATATAGCAGTGTAAACGATCCATATTCTTCATTTAAGAGCATAATCAATGACTTTAAAGGCGCTATTATAAGTGATTTCATTCCTACACGCCGCTATTACAACACAGAGCTTCTGGCTAATAAGCCTAAAGTAAAGAGCCTAGAGAGCGCATATCAGGCAGCTGAAGATGGCAGCTTCGAGCTAGCTTATAACGGCTTTATTGAAGAGTGGAATAGAAGCGGGCACATAAATGCAGCTTATAATGCAGCTCTTATGAAGGCAGGGCTAGGGGATATCGACAGCGCTATTGCTGTCCTTGAGAATGTTATGAAGAGCGTTAGCTCAGGCGATATCAACTATCTATATAACAAGCTGGTTGGTTATAAAGCAGAAGATGAGAAGGCCAAAGCACAGCTGATGAGCACAAGCTCAGATAGCGCATCAGGGAGCAGCCAGAGCATCTATTCAATATATGAGGCACTTGGTAAATAAATGGGAAAGATCATTTTATATAAAGGCGAAGTAATGCCTTTGGAGTTTGGCGTTTTCAAGGCTGAAATCACTTTTTCTGACCAGAGCAAAGCTACTGGAATAATAAATAGAAAGCATTTTTCAAAGACTGAGGCCAATAAAGGTCTTGAGCAGCTAAAGCGCTGGGTCTCTACTAAAGCTTTCAGCGCTGTAGTCATAGAGGACTTGTATGATGCGCTATCTCTTGGCGCCAAAGAGCATATATCAGAGTGGATCAGTGACCATATCCCAGACTATGATGCTCCCTCTTTAGTCCTCATTGAGAGGGAAGAAAAGCCTAACTATTTATTCAAGACAACTACAGCTGAAAACTGGGATGAATTAAAGAACTTAATAAATATTAAGTAAAATTTGATTTATTTTTCTATTTGATATCCTGTATAATACTATTTGGATACTCTAAAAGTGGTTTTGATTTAAATATTCTATCGTTTTTAGACCATTTATAGTCCTAAAAGAGGCCATTAAAGCAATTTTTGTCAATTTCCAGCCTTTTTTATGGCTATCTCGATGTCTTTTGATATACTGAAATCAGTTTCACTTAAGCGTGGAAGGAGGAAAGCTTATGCTGTTAAATATGACTATTGCGAACTTTAAGTCCGTAAAGTCTGCCCAGCAGATTTCCCTGGTTGCTCTCAATGACAAGAACTTGGATTCTTCAAAGACTGTACCAGGCACAGATCGATTTAATGTACTTAAGACAACAGCTATTATCGGACCTAATGGTGCTGGTAAGAGTTCGTTTGTCAGAGCTCTTGAAGTATTGAAGGCTGTTATATTCGCTCCAGAAGAGATAGAGAATCCTTTGAAAGGCTCACTTGCAAAGGCTGCATTTGCTTATGGAGATGGAAAAGATCGCCCATCAGAGATTTCAATCGATGTTCTATTGGAGAAAGGCGAGAAGGGCAATGATGAGAAGCCTTCTGTAGTTGCGCGTTATACAATGAAAGTAACACAGAAGAGATTCTATGAAGAGTCACTCTATTACATCATCAATGGCTCAAAGAAGCTGATGTTTGAGAGAAAGTACCAGGATGGCGAATATGTATATCGCTTTGGCAAGCTCTATAGAGGCGAGAAGAAGAGACAGGCAGCTAAGCTTTTGGAGTCCAGATCTTTCTTGCAGGGCGCAGCTGTCAAAGGTGGTCAGACAGCTCTAGAGCTCTACACATGGCTTAGAGATAGTCTCAATGTACTTCCTCTTGGCTATGGCAAGAACGCTGAAGCAATCGTAATCGACGCACTTAAAGCTCATCCAGGCTGGGGCGAGCAGCTTGTAAACTTCCTCTGGGCTGTTGATATCACAGACGTATCACGCATCCAGGTTGTTAAGAATGATAAAGGCGAAGAAGCTATTGGTATTTCACACACATATGTAAACAAGGGCGACAGCGAAGCTTATGGCCAGGTATTCATGAAGGAGAGCTTATCTCTTAGAAGACTTATCGTAATGGCTGTATCATTCTTCGATGCATTTGTTACAAGCAGAACTCTTGTAATCGATGACTTTGGCCAGCTGATGCATCCATATGTACTATGCCACTTAGTTGAGATCTTCACAGCATGCTCTAAAGAGAGCCAGCTGATTGTAGTTGATTGTAACCCAGCTCTGCTCCAGGAAGGCTTATTGAGAAAGGATTCACTCTGGTTTGCGCAAAAGGGCGCAGATAGTGCAACAGAGTATTTCTCACTTGCTGATTTCAAGGGCGGGAAAGGCAGAATCAGCACATATGATAGATACCTGCAGGGTATGTTTGGTGCAGTACCTCTAGAGAGTGAGTTCTGCTTTATGCATGACGGTACAGAGTTAAGGAGGAGCTGATGATTGTTCGTAAGAGAAATAAAGTAGATGCAAAGCAGACAATGCTGCTGGTTTGTGCTAATGAGGCAGAAGCAATCTTCTTTTCACAGCTGAGAAAGGATTGCAGATATTCAAACCTCACTGTTGTCGCTGCTAATGGAATAACAAGCTTAGAGAAGCTTCTCGATTATGCTGGAAAGCTGAGAAACAAGGGCAAGTACACATCTTGCTGGGCTGTATTTGGCTTAGACGAAGTTGGTGCTACTCGTGAGAGTGTAAATGATGCAGAAGAGCTTGCACTTAAGAAGAAGATCAAGATGCTCTATTTTGAGCCATCATTCGATCTCTATTTCTCACTCTTCTTCTCAGCACCTAATGAGCTTATAGAGGATATCGAAAAACTCAAAGAGAATGTTAAGAGCCACATTGATGGCTATGAGCTTTCAAGTGAGTATTTCCTCACAAAGGGACTCAATCTTAACTTCACACTATATCCAAAGCTAGCTGAAGCAGATAAGAATGCTCGCAGCTACAATGAGTTCGTATCATTTGATAGAGGTTATGATGTTACTTCTCTGCCACTTTTCTTTGATGACCTCAAAGAGGTTTGCGGCAAGGCTGATATGTCACATAGCCAGAAGAACAGGAGATAGTTTCAATGGAATCATTGCCACTGTTATTGTCGTTCTTTGCTTTGTCTTTAGTCTCAATGGACTTTGCTTTGACAATAGTGTGGCATTTGAGGGAGCACAAAAGAGAGACAGGTTGGTCAATAGTACTATTTGCCAGTCTTCTTGGTATGATTGGGCTCTTCATGCTCGACCAGTTCAGCAGCTTGATGTATGGGGGAATTGCTAAGACTGTTCTGCATTTAGTATGGGAGGTCTTCTATATTGCAGACAGTGCATTCCTTCTGGTGTTCTGCTATTTCTACATGAACTGGATGATTGCGAAGCCCATGGCACGCTTGGATAAAGTAGCAGCTTTCATTGAAGGCGGATGCTACTTGGCTGTATCTGTACTTTATCAGATATTCCGTTATACAGCTTTATCTACCACCAAGTCCTGCCTGGGTGCTAGCGTCGTTGTCTATGGCATTGTTCTGTTCTGGTGCTATAGACACAAAATCTCGAACCATAGAGTCAGGATTGCATTGCGTTGCTTCATGATAATCTCGTTCTCTATGGTTCCTGTTTTTATCTTGTCAGTACTGTTTTCAGCTTTTGCTGATACAGCAATAATGCTCTACGCAATTGCTTATTTCATTTATGCACTTGTATTCTTATCGATGGTCGTATCACATGAGAAGAAGGTCGAAGAGAAGGAAAAAGGCCAGATAACTGCAGAAAAAGCCGCAGAGTACAAGATAACTGAGAGGGAGCTTGATGTTGTCAAGCTTATCAAGCAGGGCTATACCAACAAAGAGATTGCTGATAAACTCTGTATCTCAGTAAACACTGTGAATAATCATATTGCTAACATATTCTCAAAGACGGAAGTTCGAAGCAGAATTGACCTGCTGAACCTTCTAGAGGAGGCCTCCTGGTGAGGGAGATTGAATATAGTGTTCCTTCAGCTTGGTATGAAGGAGTTTATAAAGACAGCACAGCGCCTTGCAATGCAGGGCGTTCTTTTTCTTTAGTTCATAAAGATGATTCAGATACAGCTGTGCTATGTGTACATGGATATACTGGATACCCGGGTGAGCTTGTACGCCCAGCTTATGATCTTTATGACATTGGCTATGACGTATTTGTGCCACGACTTCCAGGACATGGCACATCAGGCAAAGACTTTGAGAAGTCTAGGCGTGAAGATTGGATAGGCGTTCCTATGAATGCTGCTAAAGACCTTGTAAAGCGCTATAAGAATGTGTATATCGTCGGACACTCTATGGGTGGCGGAATCTCTTTGATAGTCGCATCGAAAGTCAAAGAGATAAAGAAAGCTGTGCTTGTAGCTCCTGCTGTGTATGCAGGTGAGCCGCTTCCAGTGCATCCAAAGCTTGCGATTGTGATTTCAAAGGTTTTGAAGCGCTTCAGACATAAGTGGCACAGTAATCCAAAGTACCATCTCCATTATGAGAATGCTCCAGCAGATGATCTATATCTTGGCCATGAGTATTGGTCTTGGGTATATGTCAGGGCAATCTATGAGCTTCATCAGCTGATGAGAGAAGCAGCAGCTGCGCTTCCGTCTCTAGCCATGCCAGTCAAGGTCTTGAAGCTTTCTGATGATGTCATTCTGCCTAACCCTGATTACACTGAATATATAAGGAAGCACATATCATCACCATGTGAGATAGTAGAGATAGAGAATGCAACTCACTATGTCTTCTATGATATTAACCCTAAAGCAGAGGATAAGGCTGTAGAAGAGGTCCTATCTTTCCTATCTTAATGTTGTTTCTTTTCATTTAAACGAATAAACTGTTACCAATTTCAAGGAGAATTTAGATGGAAGTTCGTGTTCGTTATGCCCCGTCTCCAACTGGGCTTCAGCACATAGGTGGAGTTCGTACTGCCTTATTCAATTATTTCTTTGCAAAATCTCAGGGCGGAAAGTTCATACTCCGTGTTGAGGATACAGATAGAGAGCGCTATACAGATGAGTCACTCCAGGACCTCTATGACACTCTCGACTGGCTTGGCATCAAGTGGGATGAGGGACCTGTAGTAGGTGGCCCTTATGGTCCATATATCCAGTCAGAACGCTTTGAGCTCTATAAGAAATATGCAGAGCAGCTTGTAAAAGATGGCAAAGCTTACTATTGCTATTGCTCTCCAGAGCGCCTAGAGAAGGTCAGAGAAGAGCAGATCAAGTCAAAGAGCGAGTATCAAGGCTACGATAGGCATTGCGCTAATTTGACAGATGAAGAGAGAGCTCAGTATGAAGCACAGGGCATTAAGCCTGTAATCAGACTCCGCGTCCCAAGAGAGGGTAAGACAACATTCCATGATGTTCTTATGGGTGATATCACCAGAAAGAACAAGGATGTTTCTCCAGATCCTATTCTCTTGAAGAGCGATGGATTTCCTACATATCATCTTGCTAACGTAATTGATGACCACTTGATGGGCATTACTCATATCATGCGTGCTCAGGAGTGGATTCCGTCTGGTCCTCTTCATATCTTGCTTTATGAGGCATTTGGCTGGGAGCCTCCTGTATATTGCCATCTTCCAATGGTAATGGGAAAAGATGGCCAGAAGCTCAGCAAGCGTCATGGCTCTACAGCTGTACGTGACTTCAGAGCTAAAGGCTATTTGCCAGAAGCTATCATCAACTATGTAACATTAGTTGGATGGTCACTTGATGGCTCTACAGAGTTCTTCTCCAAAGAGGAGCTTGAGAAGTGCTTTACTATGGAAGGCATCCATAAAGCACCTGGTGTCTTTGACTATAAGAAGCTTGATTGGTTCAATGGACAATATATCAGAGCATGCGAGGATGAGCGCTTAGAGAGCTTAGTAATGCCATACCTTGAGAAGGAAGGCTATATCTCTAATCCTCCAACAGAAGAGGACGTAGCTCTTGTCAAGAAGCTTATTCCTTCTGTTAAGGAGAGAATGAAGGTCCTCTCTGATGTAGTTCCTCTTACTTCTTTCTTATTCAAAGATCAGCCTGTTGAAGATAGTGCGCTTTATGTTGCAAAGGGCAGTGATCTTGAAAAGACAAAGACAGCGCTTAAGAGAGGCTCAGAGATTCTGATAAGCGGACTAGAGAATAATGAAGAGGAAAGCGCTATAGAAGAGAAGCTTGTAGCACTTTCAACAGAGCTGGAGATCAAAGTAAATGGAGTATTCCAGCCAATAAGAGTCGCAATTACAAACTCAGCAGTATCATTGCCTCTCTTTGATTCAATCAGACTACTGGGCTTAGATGTGACTAAGGCCAGATTAAACAGAGCAATAAAGTTCTTGGAGGAGAAATAGAATGGCAGAAGTAACAATGGATAAGATTGTCTCTCTTTGCAGAAGACGTGGTTTTATTTTCCAGTCAAGTGAGATCTATGGTGGTCTCAATGGCGCTTATGACTACGGTCCAATGGGTGTTGAGCTAAAGAATAACATCCGTGACTTCTGGTGGAAGGAAATGACACAGATGCATGATAACATCGTAGGACTTGATGCTTCTATCTTAATGCATCCACGTGTTTGGGAAGCTTCTGGCCATGTATCAAACTTCACAGACCCAATGGTTGACTGTAAAGTCTGTAAGGCTAGATTCAGAGCAGATCAGATTGATCTGACTAAGCCATGTCCTAACTGTGGCAATAAAGACAGCTTCACAGCTCCAAGAAACTTCAACTTGATGTTCTCTACTCATATCGGTGCTAATGCAGATGCTGCTAGCGTTGTATATCTTCGCCCAGAGACTGCACAGGGAATCTATGTAGATTTCAAGAATGTGCTTCAGTCTTCTCGTGTTAAGCTTCCATTCGGTATTGCACAGGTTGGTAAGTCATTCAGAAATGAGATCACAACAAAGAACTTCATATTCCGCTCCTGTGAGTTTGAGCAGATGGAGATGCAGTTCTTCTGTAAGCCAGGCGATGATGAGATCTGGTTCCCATACTGGAGAGAGCAGAGAATGGAGTTCTATAAGAAGATGGGTATCCATCCAGAGCACCTGAGATGGCATCAGCATGGTCCAGATGAGCTCGCATTCTATGCAAAGGATGCTTATGATATCCAGTTCTTATTCCCAATGGGATGGCAGGAACTTGAAGGTGTTCACTCAAGAACAGATTACGATCTTACTCAGCATCAGAAGTTCAGTGGCAAGGATATGACATATCTTGATCCTGAGACTAACGAGAGATACATCCCATACGTAGTTGAGACTTCAGCTGGTCTTACACGTAACGTACTCATGGCACTTTCAGATGCGTATGATGAGGAAGCTACTCCAGAGGGCGATGTTAGAACTGTTATGCACTTCCATCCTCTCATTGCACCTGTTAAGGTTGCTGTTCTTCCTCTTGTTAAGAAGGATGGTCTTGGTGAATATGCATCTAAGCTTGAGCACTCTTTGAGGTCAGATTTCACAACATTCTACGATCAGAGTGGTGCTGTTGGCAGAAGATACAGAAGAATGGATGAAATCGGTACTCCTTATTGCATTACTGTTGATTATCAGACACTTGAAGACCAGACAGTTACAGTAAGATTCAGAGACTCAATGAAGCAGGAAAGAATTTCTGTAGATCAGATTGTTCCATTCATTCATCAGGCAAATAAGGATTATAAGAGGGTATAAAAGTGAATAAAGGTTTGCAGATATTGCAAGATAGAGGCTTTATCAACGCATGCACAGATATCGATCAGCTATCAGATCTGATGGATAAAGAGAAAGTATCATTCTACTGCGGTGTTGATCCAACTGGTCCATCTTTGCATATTGGACATATTGTTCCATTCTTTGCCATGCACCATCTCCAGTCATGTGGCAACAATCCTGTTGCTCTTGTTGGTGGTGGTACGGGACTCATCGGAGACCCATCTGGAAAGACAGAGATGAGAAAGATCCTTACCAAAGAGCAGATTGCAGATAACGTGAAAGCAATCACAAAGCAGCTTGGCAAGATTGTTGATTTCTCTGATGAAACTCAGGCTGGTTATGGCAAAGCAACTGTAATGAATAACGCAGATTGGCTTGTTGGCCTCAATTACATCGACTTCTTAAGAGATATCGGCGTTTACTTCTCTGTAAACAGAATGCTCACATTCGAAGGTGTTAAGCAGCGCTTAGAGAGAGGTCTCTCATTCATCGAGTTCAACTACCAGCTTCTGCAGTCATATGACTTCTGGCAGCTCAACGAGAGAGCTGGCGTAAGGCTTCAGATTGGCGGGGCTGATCAGTGGGGCAATATCGTTGCAGGCATTGACCTTGTTAATAAGCTTGGCGGACCTCAGTGCTTCGGACTGACATTCAATCTCATCATGAGAAGCGATGGCAAGAAGATGGGCAAGAGTGAGAAGGGCGCAGTATTCTTGGATCCAAATCTATATTCTCCATATGATTTCTATCAGTACTGGAGAAATGTGAATGATAACGATGTAACTAAGTTCATGAAGATCTTCACATTCATGGACCTTGATGAAATCAAGGACTATGAGAAGCCTGGTGTGAATATCAACGAAGCTAAAGAGCGCCTTGCATTTGAGCAGACTAAGATCATCCATGGAGAAGAGGAGGCTGTTAAAGCGCGCGATGCAGCTAAGGCTCTATTCTCTGTAGGTGCTGCAGCTAGCAAGGAAGGCATGCCTACAACTGAACTTGATAAAGCACTCTTTGAGAATGGCATGGGTATTCTTGATCTATTCACAAAGTCTGGCTTATGCGTAACTAATGGCGAGTCTAGAAGACTTGTTACTCAGGGCGGCGCAGAAGTCAACGGTGAGAAAGTATCAGATCCTAAGAAGGTATTTGCTCTTCAAGATGCCGAAGACGGAGAATTCATTCTCAAAGCAGGCAAGAAAAGATATGTCAGAGTCATTCTTAAATAGAAAGTGATAGAAAATGTACTTAAGGCAGTTATAAAAGAAATCATTTTGCAAGACTATTGGATGAGTTACATGAGTAACTACCGAAGTGAAAAGTGGTACAACTTCTTCTAAGAATTTTCTAAATGACAGGACTCCCCGCACCTCTCACTTTTGTGATGAGGCCCAGTGGGAGCCATTTTTTGCTTCTAAGAAACTACTGCGTGAATTTCAAGAAACATTGCTATCGGCCCATTAGAATGCTAGAATAAAACTGATAAAAGAATCTAGCTTAATTCGTTTTGCATTAATAAAAAGGAGCTAACTAACATATGAAAAAGTCAAAAATGCTACCAGTAGGATTTGAGAACTTTCAGCAAGTCATTGAGTCAGGCTTCTATTATGTTGACAAAACTAAATTAATTGAACAGCTTCTTGAAAATTGGAGTGCTGTTAATCTCTTTACACGTCCTCGCCGCTTTGGAAAGACATTAAATATGAGCATGCTTAAATACTTCTTTGAAGCAGGAACAGACAAATCTCTATTTAATGGTTTATATATTTCTAACAACAAAGAACTTTGTGAAGAATATATGGGAAAATATCCTGTTATCTTTCTTACTCTTAAAGGAGTTGAAGGATTAACCTTTGAAAAAGCTAAAAAGGACTTGATTCAGCTTATTGGTGATGAAGCTAGTCGGTTTAAGTTTTTGTTAACTAGCGATAAGTTAGATGAATTTGAAAAAGAACAATATTTAGGATTTTTGCGGATTAAAGATGGAAGCTATTGCATAGAAGAGAATGTACTAACTTCATCCTTAAAGTTATTGTCAAAACTTCTTTATCACCATTATGGTAAGAAGGCTATCATTCTAATAGATGAATATGATGTTCCATTAGATAAAGCTTTCAACTATGGTTATTATAGAGAAATGGTTTCTTTAATGAGAGTGTTCCTTGGAAATGCATTAAAGACAAATGATTCTCTCCAATTTGCTGTATTAACAGGGTGTTTAAGAGTTTCTAAAGAGAGTATCTTTACAGGTCTTAATAATTTCAAAGTATTCTCTATTGATGATAAATACTATGATGAAGAATTTGGTTTTACCAATGAAGAAGTTAAAAAGCTATTAGAAGATTATAATCTTCAAGACAATTTTCCAAAAGTAAAAGAATGGTATGATGGATATCGCTTTGGGGAAGCAGAAATCTATTGTCCATGGGATGTAATCAATTATGTATATGATTGTATAAATAATTCAACAACAGAACCCAAGGCTTATTGGATTAATAGTAGTGGTAATGACCTTGTTAAACGCTTTATAGCAAAGGCCAATAAGTCAACTCAAAGGGAAATAGAGCAACTTGTTGAAGGAAATGCTATTAAAAAGTTTATTCGCCTTGATCTTACATATGATGAGATAGATAACTCAATCGATAATCTTTGGAGTGTGTTATTTACAACAGGTTATCTAACACAATGTGGTAAAGCAGAAAATGGTGTTTATAAGCTCATTATCCCAAATAAAGAGATTAGAGAAGTCTTTGTTCTTAAGATTCAAGAATGGTTTAATGAAAAGGTAGATGCAGAACCTGCAAAAATAGATTCTTTATGTGAAGCTTTTGTCTCTGAAGATGTAGAGACAATTCAAATGCTACTTAATGAGTGGCTTTGGAAATCTATAAGTATTCGAGATACCGCTGCAAGAAATGATAGAAAAGAAAACTTTTATCATGGGTTTTTACTGGGCTTATTATCCAAACAAGATGATTGGATAGTTGAATCAAATTCTGAAAATGGTGTTGGTTATAGTGATATCTCAATTATACTACCAAGTAGAAAAGGTATCATTATTGAACTTAAATATGCAAACGATGGAAATCTTGAAGAGGCTTGTAAAGACGCTTTAAATCAGATAAAAGATAATAAATATGCTGAAGGGCTAAAAAAAGAGGATGTAGAACAAGTCGTTAGTTATGGAATAGCTTTCAATAAAAAGAAATGCATGGTTGTTAAAGCTTAAGACTAAGTCCTTTTGTCACTCTCAAAGAAATACTTTTCTTCATATGATGTATATGTTTGTGTTAACAAATGGAAAAGTTCGATGTGAATCACACAATGTCATTAAGTTAAGAACTTAAGACATAAAAAGAAGTCATCAATAGTGGATTAATCATGGGATTCTGCTGTTGA
>CAKQJZ010000059.1 GCA_934247875.1 uncultured Spirochaetales bacterium | reverse complement strand
ATTACTTCAAAGAAGCCTCTAAGCACATCTCTCATCTCTTCAACATTAGGGTTGTAGATATTAGAAGAAAGGAGCTTATCATATTCATCAATGAGAATTACAAGATCGCCTCTTTCTGCTATTTTCCGAATCAATTTATTCCAAGAATCGTAATATGTTAGCTTCTCATTATATTCAACAGAATAATCATTGGAGATTGTTTCAATTTCTGTTTTTAGGCTTTCTTCCAATTGAGCAGCATTTTTTGCCTGTATTCTTCCTAGGTCAATATGTATTACAGGGTATTCCTTCCAGTCATAGTCAGTCTCATAAATCTTCAGACCTTTGAAGAGCTCCTTCTTTCCTTTGAATATTGCTTCAAGAGTTGAGAGCAACAAAGTCTTGCCGAAGCGGCGAGGACGGGAGCAGAAGAACATTCCAGGCGTCTTAGTCAGCAAAGAATAAATGATATCTGTCTTATCAACATAAATAGCATCAGCTTTAATAAGTTTTTCAAAACTAGATATGGATGTAATAATGTTCTTCATATTTATATTCTAGCATAAAACAAGGCAAATATAAATTCATAAACGAGTTAGCCATATTTAAGCTTCATTCTCCTTTAAGCACATAGGAAGAAGTCTTTCTGTATATGCTTCAGCTACTTCTTCATTAGGAAAATCCAAAATAAGAAGAGATGAGTCATCTGGATCAATGCCAGTTATTGTGAGATACCCTGTCTGAAATAGCAATGAACGGTATTCAGAAGAAATAATATCACCTGATGCCATTGCAAGAATATCGAATGTAGTTATGCTTTCTTGGGCTATTATTCTGGCAACATCATTTGCAATTTTAGAGCTGACTTTCTTCGTGGCATCCATCAATACCTTCATTCCACCTGTCTCTATCCAGTAGTTGTTAAAGCATTCTCCACCATCAGAGAAGAACAAACCAATAGACACTGGGTTGTATAAAGTCTCTTTCTGTCTTGGAGAGAATCTGTAACCGCCATAGTTCTTTCTGAGCTTCTCCATGTACTCATCATAGCTAAGGCCTGTTTTCTTCATTCCTTCTTCAATATATTCGCTGAAGTAGTGCTTTACTTCTTCCTCTGTGTATCCAAATAGAGCTGAGTATCTTTTATCAAGAGAAATGTCACATAGGTTGTTTATGGAAGAGAAGACGCTTATCTGCGTAAATCTGGTAACACCTTCAATGAGCAGGAAGCGTATATACTCGCTATCTGCTTTCAGTATTTCAAAGAAGCCCCGGAGTGCGCTTCTCATTTCCTCTATTTCAGGATTGTTAAGACCTGAGAGAAGCATTTTGTCGTATTCATCGATTAAAACTACTACTTTGCTTTTCTTTCCTAGCGCTATTATTAAGCTATCAAGGTTTGAATTGCAATACTTTGAATGCTTAAAAGACACCCCATGTTGTTTTGCTATAGCAAATATCATCTCATTCAGTTGGGTTTCAAGAGCTTTTGGAGTAGAAGCATTTACCTTTGATAAATCCAAGCGTATTACTGGATATTCTTTCCAGTCATAATCTGTGTTGTAAATCTTCAGACCTTTGAAGAGCTCTTTCTTTCCTTGGAATATTGCTTCAAGTGTTGAGAGTACCATAGTCTTTCCGAAGCGGCGTGGACGGGATGAGAAGAAGAAAGTGTTTCCATTTGTTATTAGGTCGTAGAGTAGGTTTGTCTTATCGACATAGATTTTGTCACAGTCAATGTAATTTTCAAAAGTTGGATTCGTTGTATCTATTCTCTTCATTCTTATCTATTAGCATAGAAAGTGACAAAATTAAACTTATAAACAAGTTAGTGCCAACTTAGAAGGAATAATCAGATAAGCGAGTACTTCTCTCCTGGAACTGGAATGATTGTTGATATCTTTCCTTTTAGAAGGGATGAGAAAATAGCAGGATCTGCTCCGTTTTCTTTGAAGAAATCGAAATGAGTCGGAACTATACATGATGAAGAGATATTAAGCGCAAGCTCTATAGCTTCTGCTTCATCAGTGTTTCCGATGATTCCTTTGGCTTCTCTTATGCTATCTCGTCCATTGATAGGCAAGAAAGTATAGTTAAAGGGGGCTTCTTTCTTTAAGTCTTCAAGGAGATTCTCAGAGATAATTAAGTCGCCCCCATGAAATAGCTTTAAATTGCCATAGCGTATGATATACCCATAAAACTCAGAGCAGTTCTTCTCTGAGAATTTGTATTCCATATGAGGAACTGGAATAGGAGTGATGGAAACATCTCTATCGCTATAGCACTGATAGTCACTTAAGAGGACTTTCGAAGCAGATGGGATATCGAGAGAAGAGAGAATATGGCGAGGTGCTAAGACTTTGCAAGGCCTTTCGCGCTTAGCAAGCTCCTCGATTAATGCTCGGTCTAGGTGATCTGCATGGTCATGAGTGACTAGTACATAGTCTAGATCAGGAGTCTCTGAAACATTAAAAGGAGGCTTAACAACTCTTCTTGAGATATTTGTGCCTTTATAATAGAGGTCAGAGATAATCAAATCTATGGCAATCTTAACTTCTCCAAGCTTAATAATAACTCCGCACTGACCCATAGCTACCATCTCTCTATCATTAAGAGCATTGATTTCATTAATAAGACCTTCTTTGTTCAATCTCCACATGTTTTTATCCCTTCAATCCTGATGTTGCGATACCTTCTACGAAGTATTTCTGTGCTAAGAAGAAAAGAATGACAAGAGGAAGAATTGAGATCAATGCCATTGCCATTATCTGGTTCCACTGTACAGCAGAAGAAGTATCGAGTGAAATTCTGAGTCCAAGTGATATTGGATACTTCTCAACTTTGCTTATGTAAATCAGAGTATTAAAGAAGTCGTTCCAAGTCCACATGAACTTAAAGAGACCAGCTGAGAAAAGAGCAGGCTTCATTAGAGGAAGTAATATGCGTCCAAATATACCTACAGGGTTGCATCCATCGATAGTTGCAGCTTCATCAAGTTCTTTAGGAATACCTCTGATGAATTGTACAAGCATGAAGATAAAGAATGCATCACATGCAAAGAGTGCTGGGATTATGAATGGTTTATAGCTATCGAGCCAGCCCCACTTATTGAAAAGAAGATAACGAGGAATGATGATTACAGAGTTAGGAAGCATAAGTGTTGAGATCATCAAAGCAAAGAAAGGCTTCTTCATAGGGAATTTGAATCTTCCAAATCCATAAGCAACGATAGCACTTGAGAGAACTGTGAAAAGAACAGTTGGAAGAACCATCTTGAATGTATTTATGATATAAAGTCCAAATGTATTTCTTCCGATTCCATTCCAGCCATTTTTATATCCATCAAGTATGAACTTTTCAGGAAGCAAGCTATAGCTTCCAAGAATCTCATAGTTAGTTTTGAAAGATGAGAAGAACATCCAAATCAGTGGATAGCACATTGCAAACGCAAATAGCAGCAATAGGATAAATATGATTCTTGATTTTAATTTGCTGTTTCTGGTAACCATTAGAACTCACCTCCATCCTGGTAATAAACCCATGCATCAGAGGATCTGAATACTAAGAGTGTGAAGACGAGGATTATCGCGAACATGACCCAGCTGATTGCAGAAGCGTAGCCCATCTTGAAGTTGTTGAATCCCTCTTCATAGAGTTTCAATCCAATTAAATAAGTAGACTTCAATGGACCACCATTAGTGATAACGAATGCGGATGTGAAGCTCTGAAGTGCATTGATCATTTGCATGATTAAATTGAAGAAAACGATAGGAGTAATCATAGGGAATGTAATATGCAGGAAACATTTCCACTTTGAAGCTCCATCAAGAGATGCTGATTCATAGTACTCTGCAGGTATCTGCTTTAGAGCTGCTAAGAAAAGCACCATTGAAGATCCAAATTGCCAGACTTGCAATAGGCTTATTGTATATAGTGCGATATGAGGAGAGCCAAGCCAATCAACAGGTGGAATCTTCAAAGAAGAGAGCATATTGTTGATCATGCCTTCCTTCATGAACATAAGCTTCCAGAGTGCAGATATTGCAACAGAACCACCAAGAATAGATGGAAGATAGAAGAGTGTTCTGAAGAAGTTAACATGTTTAATCTTCATATTTAAGAGCAGGGCAACAATCAATGCGAATATAAGCTTTCCAGGGACAGATACAATTGCATAGTGGATTGTTACGCCAATTGATTTCTTGAAATCAGGGTCAATAGCAAATAGCTTTTTGTAGTTCTTGAGTCCTACAAAGTTTGGTTTCCCGAAAATACTGTAATCTGTAAATGAATATATGAATGATGAAAGGAAAGGGTATAGCTGAAATACTAAGAAGCCAATTATCCAGGGAGCGATGAATAGTAAGCCCCAGTAGCCTTGCTTCTCCTTCATACCTATTTTTCTAGCTTTCAAGACAGTATTCCTCCTCTTTGTAGTTACAAGAATAACATCAGCTTTTTCCCCTTCGTAGGCTTTCAGAATCGATAAAAGGTATCATTTTACGCTAAGTGGGAAAATAAAGTTTGCAATCTGATATTGTTGGAGATGAAGATATAAAGTAGTTCATTCAAAGGAGAGAGTAGTTGTATAGCGCGATATTAGTCGATGATGAGAGATTGTTTCTTGATGGCTTTGTCTCAATGATTGATTGGCCTTCTTATGGCTTTGAAGTAATCAAGACATTTGATAAAGCAAGAGAAGCACTTGCATTCTTGAAAGAAAACAGCGTCAATCTAGTCGTTACAGATATCATGATGCCAGGCCTCGATGGTCTTGAGTTCCTGAGGCAGCTAAAAGCAATCAACCCAGATATTGTGACTATAATACTCAGTGGTGCAGAAAGCTTTGAATATGCGCAGAGGGCAATAAGATTCGGAGTTTCAAACTACTTTTTGAAGCCTTTGAATGTCGATGAGCTGGCACTTTCTCTGATGGATATAAAAGAAGCACTTGATGTGAAATATGATGAAGAGGTCAATATTGGCTCATTTGATGGCTACTACAAAGATGTAGTTGAAAACATCAAAAAAAATGTATTGATGAACTACCGCACAATCACGCTTGAGAATATTGCTCTTGATGTGAAGATGAGCACTAACTACGTCTCAAAGCTCTTTAAGAAGGTATCTGGGCAGAATTTCTCAGACTATCTTATTGAAGTGAAGATGACGAATGCGATGAGGCTTTTGAAGAACAATGAACTAAAGATATATGAGATTGCATATATGATTGGCTATGATAACCCGAAGAACTTCACACGTGCTTTCAAGAAGTATTGGGGAAAGAGCCCTTGGGAATATAAAGAGAATGGATTCAAGGAATAGCAAGCTAATCAATAGCATAAAACGCAGATTCTTTTTGAGAAATCTATTCTCATACATTGCATTGATGACAATCCCAATGCTTTTGATAGTTTCTGTCTCAATCTACTTCATAAAAGAGAATATATATAAGCAGGTAAAAGCCAATACAGAGACTATATTCTCACTTTCAAACAATGTGCTAGAAGAGATTCTCTTTGATTCAGAGAAGATTGGAATATACATAAATTCACACTCCAATCTCTTATTGACGCTATTTGCTCTCTTCAATGGAGATGATGCAGAGTATGACTATTTGGAAGAATATTATGAACATATTGAGGAGAGACTTGTATACTCTCCGTATATACACTCAATAATAATCACCAAAGAAAATGTTGATTGCATAGTTGTCAACACATCTATTGCGAACGCTGAAGAGTTTAAGGATGTTGCGTATAAGCACGGGGCGTCAATCACACGCAATAAAATAATGCTAGGCTCTTGGGATACAGCTCCGACAGATGTAGTAACAATCTCAATTCCTTTGAAGTATGGACTATATCTTCTTGTAAATGTAAATGAGAAATACATCAAAGAGCTTCTTGATAGAGCAACGCAATATAGCAATGAGATTGTTTTACTGCTTAATAGCGAAGGAGAAGTAATCTCTGGAAATTCTATATATGAGAATGCACCTTTTGAGTTCTCATCAATCAATATAGAAGACTACATCATGCAAAGCAGAGATATTCTAAAAGAGGGAGACTCTTTAGTTGCTTTCATCCCAAAGAAAGAAGCAATCAATATTCCTGAGACTATCATAAAGATAACGTTGCTTCTGACACTATTTATATGTCTAGTTTCATCAATAATTGCACTATTTCTCTCAAAATCACTATATGAGAAAATCAATAGGATACTTGAACTCTTTGAGAATAATGATGAAGAAGTATTGAAGTTGTCAAAACGGCATTTTGATACTTATCACTATATCTTAGAGCGTATTGCAAAGAACTATGTCAGAGAGACGCAACTCAAAGCGGAGGTTGTCAAAAGTCAGCTGGATCTTACGACTTCACAGCTCACAGCACTGCAGTATCAGATAAACCCTCATTTCATATTCAATACTCTTCAATCAATTGATTTAGCTATAAAAAGGAAAGATAAGTGCGTTGATGCCAGCTTCATGATTTCAAACTTCTCATCGATGCTACGCTATTCGCTTCAGTCTCCTACAAAGCTTGTTTCTCTTGAAGAAGAGATTGATATCACTAGAAAATACATTGCGCTTCAGGCTATCAGATTCCAGGAACGAGTCATTGTTATATGGGACTATGATGAGGAAGAGATAACAAACTATGGTTCTATCAGAATGTTCTTTCAGCCACTTATTGAAAATGTATATCAGCATGGGCTGAAAGAGGATGGAGAGAAGACAGTAGTCGTAGTAAAGATAGAACTCCAAAGCGATGTGATATACATAGAAGTCTCTGATAATGGTCCTGGACTGGAAGAAGAGAAGCTTAATGAGCTTAAAAAGAACATAGCAAAGAAAGAACCACCTTCTCGTCATATAGGCTTCTATAATGTCAATCAGCGATTATGCATGACATTTGGAGAGAGAAGTGCACTTAAAATTGAGAGCAAGATAGGCGATGGTTTTAGGGTATCAACTGTTATACCGTATTGTACTGGTGACTTCTCGAAAAATGATACCTTTTGACAAAATGTGATAATACAAGGCCTCTTTGCCTTAGGTTACCATTTTAGATATGAAAACTATCAAGTTTGAGACAATATCTAGGTATAACAAGGTAAATTGTCCAGTAACAGCCTCTATTCCTTTCTCTAAGGCAGAACTTAGAGAAGAGGATATCAATGAATACTCAATAACAGATAATAACAGTACATATCCTTATCAATATAAAGTCACATCGAAGTATGATGATGGCTCAGTAAGATTCTTAGTCTTAAGATTCTTAGCTCAGTTTGATGCCAATAAGCCAAAAGCATTCAATTTTGAGACATCAACAATAGATAATCGCGTTGCTTTTACTCCTCTTTCAATTAAGAGAGAGAACAGCGAAGTTGTAATCAAGAGCAGCAAGCTAAGCGTTACTCTAGGTGCTCCTGGAGAGTCTCTTATCAAAGAGTTCTCTGGCATTGCCACAACAGAAGGCCCTTTTATCAATGATGGTGTAGAAGAGTATGAAGCACTTACAGGAGCGAGAGGCTGGATAGTCGAAGAAGAAGGTCCTTTATATGTCGTTCTAAGCACTAGTGGCAAGCATAGATCAAAAGACAAAACATGGTTTGACTTTACATTCAGAGTAAAAATCTGGGCTGAGTATGAGAATGCTGAAGTTGAGTATCAGATAGTAAACAAAGAGAAAGCAAAGACACAGAGCTCAATTACAATGACACTCGACAATCAGCAAGCTGGATTGAAGTACGATGATGAGTATCCTAGAGAAATTCTTCATGGACTGACATTCAGAATAAAGCCTTTCAAGAGCGAAGATGTCAGGAAAGCTATATATACATCAAGCTTCAATGCGCATGCAAAAGAAGTCGGAAGCGATGAAGAATTAATCTCGCTAGTTGATGCTGACACTATCATAAATACAGCTAATGAGATGTTCCCTGAGGTAATGTTCTCAACATATGGCGCAGTCTGGAAGGATAAGAAGAACTTATTTGGTACTGAGATATTCCAGGCTTATCAGAACTTTCCAAAGTCACTCAATGTCAATAAAGATGATATAGAGCTTGGACTTTATCCAGAGGAAGCAGAGCCTATAGAGTTTCCACAAGGTGTTCAGAAGACAACTAGATTCTTCTTATTCACTATGGCCCCTGATAGCGAAGAGCGCATGATTGTCGATAATCTCTTAACACTAGAAATGCCTCCTCAGCCATATGTAGATCCAGAAGAATATATAAATGCAAAGATATTCGGAAAGGAAGTATCTACACTCGTTGATCCTCCTACAGAGCGCTTCTTATACCGCTTTATCGACTCACGTGCTAAAGGCCTTGGTTTCTTGAACTTTGGCGATTGCCCTGAGTGGGAATATAGCAAGCAAGGCAGAAGCAAAGGTCGCGATATCTGGATTAACAATGAATATGATATGGTCCATAACTTCGTTGTTCTCTTTGCTCGTTCTGGAGACAGACGCTATTTTGATTATGCTAAAGCAGCTATGAGGCACTGGCTTGATGTGGATTTATGCCACTACAGCGAAAGACCATACCATGAAGGACTCTTATACACACATAGTGTTAACCATGTATCAGGACAGATGGTTCCAAGCCATCAGTGGGTACAAGGCTTCATAGACTATTATCACTTAACAGGAGATGAAGAAGCACTCAATGCAGCATTCACTATTGGCAACAAACTAGAAGAGCTTGTGAAGCTTCCTATGTACAATGTGCCAGGAATGGTTGAGCCCAGAGAAATTGGATGGGCACTTAGAAACTTCATCGACTTATATGTCGAGACACACTCAAAGAGGTGGCTTGATGACTGCTTGCCAATAGTAGACACATATGTGCGCTGGGCAGATTTGATGGGAACTTGGACAAGTCCTTATCCAGACAATTACATGGATAGAGTTCCTTTTATGATGCAAGTCGGAATCGGCGGCTTATATGAATACTACAAGCTTGCAGGTGGCGAGAAGATCAAAGAGACACTGATTACTGTCATTGATGACATCGTCGCTAATTGCTATGTACCACGCCTCGATATGTTCTTATGTAAAATGCACCCATCTATCAGATTCCAGAATCTGAATGGAATGGTTCTAGAAACACTTGAGATTGGATATCGCTTAACAGGTGACAAGAAATACCTTGAGAAAGGAAAGGGCATGTTTGATTGGATAACTAAGGAGAATGCACCTCCAATCTATGACTTTTCAAAGATAAAGCGAGATGAGCATACAGTTATCTACAACTGCCCTGTTGGTCCTAAGAGATTCTCTCAGACTATCATCCCGCTGTTGAGGTATTACACAGCAATGATGGAAAACAACTTGATTTGAGTATTGAAAAAATAAAGGAGTGTAAAATGAAAAAAGGATTGGTTTTCACTGTATTATTGGTAATGCTTTGTGTTCTCTCTCCACTCTTTGCAAATGGTAACGCAGAGGTTAAGAGCTCAGAGCCAGCTAAAGCATCTCTGAGAATGTCTTGGTGGGGTAACGACGCAAGACATAAGGCTACTATCGAAGTAATCGATCAGTATATGGCAAAGAACCCTAATGTTGAGATAGCTGCTGAGTATCGCGGAAAGAGCGAAAGAGAAAAAGTAGCAACACAGCTAGCTGGTGGTACAGTTGCAGATATAGTACAGCTCAATCCACCATGGATGGGTGATTTCACAGCACCAGGCACAGACTTTTTTGAGGATCTTAGAGCATATAGCGATGTCCTAGATCTATCTGGTTTCAGCAAACAGTTCTTGGAAGAGAATGGAGTATATAACGGAGTACTCATTGGACTTCCTGCTGGTATTAACGCAAGAACAAGCATCATCAACAAAACACTTGCTGAGCAGTTTGGCATTCCTACATCTATGGATACAAAGTGGACTTGGGAAGATTTCTATAGAATCGGAAAAACAGTCCATGAGAAAGACTCATCTAAGTACTTCTTCAATGCTGATACTGTAGATATGACAGAATTCGTACTTCTACCATACCTTGTACAGCGCACAGGCAAGCAGCTTATTGAAGCAGACTATAAGAGAGGATTTACAGAAGATGAGCTCGTTGAAGCATTCACATATATTGCTAAGCTCTATAAAGATGGAGTAGTAGTTCCAGTACAGGACGGCAACGTATTCTTGAATTCAATCTGGACTAACCCTAACTGGCTCAATGGCAATATCGTCCTTGAGTTCTCTTGGACAAGCTTGTATGGCGCAGTAACAGGAGATGTAAAAGGTGAAATGGGTACATTCATTCTTCCTTGCTTAGAAGATGCAAAGAACACAGGACTCATCATCACACCATCTCAGCTCTTCAGTATCTCTAAGACAAGCAAGAGCAAGAAGGAAGCTGCAAAGTTCTTGAACTACTTCTTCAACGATCCAGACGCAGCTATCACACTTGGCGCAGTTCGCTCAATCCCTCCAACAGCAGCAGCTCAGGAAGCTTGCGAGAAAGCAGGCCTAATAGATCCAGAAATTCTCAAAGCTACTCAGTATGCACAGGAGAACCAGGGACTATCTAGAAACACACTTTCTGGCAACTCTGAGATTGTAAAAGTATTGAATAATGCTATTGAGAAGATCGCTTATGATTCAACTAAAGTAAACGAAGCAGCAGCTGAATCTGTTAAGATGATTGATTATATTCTCAAAGAGATGAAATAAGATTCTCAAGAAGAGAGGGCTCCAGAGCGGAGCTCTCTCTTTGAGATATTATGTGATTTCCAAAAACAGCCTGAAACGACATAATATTTCAAAGGAGTATGATGAAGATGGTAGAAGCTATACAGATAAAGAGAGAAGATAACGTTGCAGTAGCTGTTAAAGCACTGAAGAAGGGCGATGAAATCAAGAGTTTCTCTCTTACTTCTCTGTCAGATATTCCACAAGGTCATAAGATAGCACTTTCCGATATTAAAAAGGGTGAGGATATTATCCGCTATGGAGTAGCTCTCGGTAGTGCTAAGGAGGATATCAAACGAGGAGAGTATGTCGAAGAAGACTTGATTGAGCTGCCTCCATCTCCTCGTTTGGAAGACTTGAAGCCAGGATTCAAAGGAAAATATCCAGAATATAATCCAAAGCGTACTACTTGGTTTGGATATGATTATGAGAATATGCGCTATGCAGGTTCTAGAAATATCCTAGGAATCATCACAACAGTTCAATGCACAGCAGGGCCTGTAAGAGCAGCTGTAGAGAAAATAAAGCGCGACATACTCCCAAAGTATCCTAATGTGGATGATGTAATACCAATCATCCATCCATATGGATGTGGTGTTGCTATCAATGCACCAGATGCATATATACCAATCAGGAATGTGAGGAACTTAGCTCACCATCCAAACTTTGGAGGAGAGCTGATGGTAATCAGCCTTGGCTGTGAGAAACTCACAGTCGATAAGATTCTCACTCCTGAAGAAAACAATAGTGATAATGTGATAGTCCTCCAAGAGTGCAAAGGCTTTTCAGGAATGATTAAAGCAATATGCGAAATGGCAGAGCGCAAACTAGAGCGCCTCAATGCACGTCAGCGCGTAGAGTTGCCTCTCTCTAAGCTGCTGATTGGAACACAATGTGGTGGCTCCGATGCTTTCTCAGGAATAAGTGCAAACCCATCAATTGGATATGCATTTGACCTCCTTGCTAAAGGTGGTGCATCTGTAATGTTCAGCGAAGTAACAGAAGTAAGAGATGGAGTGCATTTGCTTGCAGAAAGATGCCAAGATAAAGAAAGCGTTGATAAGCTTATTAAGGAAATAGGGTGGTACGATGAATACCTTGCTAAAGGTGGAGTAGACAGAAGTGCTAATCCAACACCAGGGAACCATAAAGGTGGACTATCAAACATCATTGAAAAAGCAATGGGATCAATCGCAAAGAGTGGACACTCTCCTATAAGTGAAATATGTGGACCTGGTGAAGTACCAACTAAAAGCGGCATGATTTTTGGCGCAACACCAGCCAGTGATATCGTGTGTGGCCCAACTCAGCTTGCAGCAGGCATAACGCTACAAGTATTCAGCACAGGTAGAGGCACACCATATAGCTTAAGAGAAATCCCAGTACTAAAACTATGTACTCGCCATGAACTCAAAGAGCAATGGCCAGATTTATTTGATGTTGATGCTGGTTATATTCTCACAGGAGAAAAGACAATCGAAGAAGTAGGCCTAGAACTCTACAACTCAATACTAGACATAGTAAGTGGCAAAAAGAGCGAAGCTGAAAAACTAGGCATCTACAACGACCTGATTATCGATAACCCAGCACCAATAACGTAACATCCAGACAAAATGTCCAGTAATACGTTACATAACTATGCTCTCTTCTAACACGATGAGAGCATTTTATGTGCGACTAGTATGCCATTAATCTAGGAGATGAAAGTTCTCTGCAAGAGTTGCAATGCTTATTGCTAGCTG
>CAKQJZ010000058.1 GCA_934247875.1 uncultured Spirochaetales bacterium | reverse complement strand
TATGGATTTCTTGTCCATACATTGCCTTTTACAACAGCATTTTTCAGTGTCAAAAGCTTAACTTAATGACATTGGTTTTATATTGAATTGTTTTTCTCAAAGCTTATTGCCAAGCGCTTTGATATGCGAAAGAAGTGAGTCTATCTCGCTATGCGTTAGCGCAGGATTCAGTAAAGTGAACTTGAGCATTACTCTGTTCTTATAGACAGTCTGGCCTATTACTATGCCTTCTTCCAAAAGCTCACGACGAACTGCTTTATTTACATCATCGCTCTTCTCAAGAGCAAATACGACACTTGAGAGCTCAGGAGAGACCGGTGCATAGAATGCGCTGTCTTTTATCAGAAGCGAATAGAAATATGATGCGTTCTCAATTACTTTATCGATTATCTTCCCATATCCATCGCGGCCTCTCATCTGAAATGATACAAAGACCTTTAAAGCATCGAATGGACGAGTCGTCTGTAAGCTCTTTCCAACAAGGTTCACAAATCCATCTTCTTCATCTTCTTCTCTATTCAGATAGTCAGCATGGAACTCAAAGCACTCTAAATCCTCTTTCTTTTTGACAAGGATTGCTGAGCATGAGATAGGAAGCAAGAACATCTTATGGAAGTCGACAGTAATTGAATCAGCAAGTGAAAGATCGCCAAGGCGTTCTTTATACAGAGAAGAGAGAATAGCGCCTGAGCCATATGCTGCATCTGCATGCAAGTGCATGCCATATTTGTCGCAGATCTCTCTCATTGCTGCAATATCATCGATTGAGCCAAAGTCTGTTGTTCCGATAGTAGCAACAGCTAAGAATGGAAGATATCCAGCCTTGATATCGCTCTCAACCATGCTCTTGAAAGATGCAATGTCTACTTTGGCTTTATCGTCTATAGGCAGCTTTCTTACTGCTTTATATCCAAGTCCCAGCATATGAGCACCCTTCTCCATTGAGAAGTGTGAAATCTCAGATGTATATAAAACAAGCTTATCGTATGAAGGAGGAAGACCATTCTTCTTCACATCCCAATATAAGCGCTCTTTAGCGTATGAGTCGCGCGCAGCTGTAAGTGCTGAAATGTTTGACTGGCTTCCGCCGCTTGTGAATACTCCGTCGCCTTTTGACTTATCAAAGCCAAAGAGCTCTAAAAGCCCCTCAATTACAAGCGTCTCAATCTCTGTTGCAGCAGGTCCCTGGTCCCAGCTATCCATGCTATCGTTGAAAGCATTGATAATCAGCGAAGTCGCAATCGACTCTAAAAGCGCAGGGCTATGAAGATGAGGCATATACTCTGTAGACCATGTCTTAAGCATTGATGGAGCAATCTCGCTCTCAACTTTATCCATGATCTCATCAAAGCCGATGCCGTGATCAGGGAAGAAACCGAGTTCTCTGATTTTCTCTCTTAAGACATATGGAGTAAGACCTGAGTATGCTTTGTTGTCTGCTGTAGAGGCGAGCACAATTTCACTCGCCCTGTCTACCATAGACTTGAATGCGGCTTTTGCTTCTTTATTGGGTGCTAAAACGTATGGTGCATCAGACACTAGCGTTAACCTCTTTGACTACCTTCTCAAATACATCAAGCATGAAAGCAATCTCTTCATCGCTTACATTGAGTGCGCATAGACATCTCATTACAGAGCCATCTCTGCCGCCCTTTTCCATGATCAGCTTATTCTCAAAGCACTTCTTCTGAACAAGTGCTGCAATATCGCCAGATGGAAGTGGATGATTCATAAGATCAACGCCCTTATTTGGGTTTACGAACTCAACTCCAAGCATCAAGCCCTTACCTCTTACGTCTCCGATGATCTTTACTTCTCTCTGGAGCTTCTCGATTCTTTCCTTTATGATGTTGCCCTTTCTGACAACTTCGCTTAAGAATGCTGGATCTGATACTCTTTCAAGCACAATAGTGCCAGCAGCCATAGCAAGCTGGTTGCCTCTGAATGTGCCTGCATGAGCACCAGCTGTCCACTTGTCGAGGTCTTTATTGTAAACAACGATAGATAGAGGCTGAGAGCCACCAATAGCTTTGGAAATCAGGATTACATCTGGTGTGATATCTGCATACTCAAATGCGAAGAGCTTACCGCTTCTGCCCATACCGCACTGGATCTCATCACAGATCATTGGGATTCCAAGTTCTTTTGTTACGCGTCTTACGCACTGCAAGAACTCAATAGGAGCTGGAATTACTCCGCCCTCGCCCTGGATAGGCTCAAGAATAACAGCAGCTGGCTTTGTTACGCCGCTCTCTGGGTCTTTGAGCATTCTCTCAAAGTATGCACAAGCTGCCTTTACGCCAGCCTCTCCGCCAAGTCCGAATGGACAGCGATAATCATATGGATATGGCATGAACTGAACGCCAGGCATTAAGTTCTGTACCTTATTCTTTGCGTTGTGGTTGCCAGTAAGCGCAAGAGCTCCATGGCCCATTCCATGGTAGCCACCAGAGAAAGCAATTACAGTGCCTCTGCCTGTAGCTGTCTTACATAGCTTAATAGCTGCGTCTGTTGCGTCTGTGCCTGATGGGGAACAGAACTGGATCTTTGCGTTGTTCTTCAGATCTCCTGGAAGTCTTGAAAGAACAGCTTCTACGAACTTCTCCTTGACTGGAGTAGTAAGGTCCAGTGTATGAAGAGGAAAATCAGAGGTAAGAAGCTCGACCATTCTAGCATTTACCTCATCGTCATTATGGCCTAAAGCCAATGTGCCTGCGCCACATAGGAAATCGAGGTATTTGTTACCCTCTACATCTTCTACCCATGAGCCCTTTGCCTTTTTGATTGCAATTGGGAATTTTCTTGGATAACTTCTTGCTGAAGACTCAAAATCGCTCTGACGATCGATAAAATACTGATTAGTCTCGTTCATCTCTCTAACCTTCTTTCATAAATATCTTCCGGGTGATGCCCGGCCCCTGAATTTGTTAAGTGCCGAATTCCGTTCTGCTGACAGCATATAGTGAAATTCTGAATGCAGACTGATGATAACAGCAAGATTATTTCTTGGCTAGCCTAAAATCGAGATATTTTCTGATATTGTATGGATATGTTTTGTGAAATTTTCATAAATACTTTATGAATAGCCAATTACGGGAACATACTAAAAAAAATAATTTTTCCTCTGAATTATTAAATATCGTTAATTTCTGCTAATATATGCGTATGAGAACAATACTTTGGTACGATTTAGAGACATTCGGTCTCAATCCGCGATACGACAGGATTGCAGAGGCAGCAATGATCAGAACAGATATGAACCTAGAGATAGTCGGAGAGCCTATCCTATTGTATTCAAAACTCTCTCCTGATTATCTTCCAACTCCACAGTCGTGTCTTATTACCCACATAACGCCACAAGAAGTAAATGAGAAAGGAATACCAGAGGCAGAGTTCATCGAGAGAATCAGAGAAGAGATGATGAAGCCAGACACAATCACAGCTGGCTACAACAATATCAAATTCGATGATGAGTGCATAAGAGCAACACTATACAGAAACCTCTACGATCCATTTGAGAGAGAGTACAAGAACAGATGCTCAAGGTGGGATCTTATAAACCTTGTCAGAGCTACAAGAGATCTAAGACCAGATGGCATAAACTTCTCAAAACTGAACCCTGAAACTGGGACTGTATCATTCAAGCTTACAGATCTGACAGAAGAGAACAACATAACGCAGGAAGGTGCTCATGATGCGCTTGTAGACGTTTATGCGACTATAGACGTTGCGCGGCTTATAAAAGCTAAGCAGCCAAAGCTATTCATGTATGCACTGAACCATCGCTATAAGAGCGAAGTAATCAAAGAAATCGATGTGCTAAGAGGCACTCCTTTCTTATACACATCTGCACTCTTTGCAACAGAGAGAGGTGCAACAAGACCTCTGCTTCCTATCTTCCAGAAAGATAACAGCCCTGAAATCTACTGCTTTGACCTTACTCGTGAAATACCAGAAGTAATAGAAGCTGACTATGAGAAGAGCGGCATTGTCAAAGTGTCTACAAACAGATGCCCATTTGTAGCGCCACTATCAACACTGGATAAAAAGAGCGAAGAGCGCCTTGGCTTTACTCAAGCAGATGTAAGGAAGAAAGCTGAAGAGATAAAGCAGAAGCGAATATTCAGCAAGAACCAGATTCTCTCTACTATCACGCCATTTGAAAAAGAAGACTTAGATGTCGATTTAGCACTCTATGGGAGCTTTGCAACAGAACATGACAAAGCAACGCTTGAAAGAATCAGGAAGATGAAGCCAGAAGAGAAAATCAAGAGCGGAGAGCATCTATTTGACGATGATAAATACCATAAGCTCTTATGGCGCCAGGTCGCAAGATGCTACCCAGAAGCACTTAGCGATAGCGATAAGGAAAAGTGGAAGAATTTCTGCGCATTGAGGCTTCTGCAAAACGTAACGCAAGAGAGCTTCACATATGACAAATATATGCGTACAGTTGAAGAAATTCTCACTTCTTTAGACACTACAGCAGAAGATAAGATGATAGCACTTAAGCTAAAAGATTATGGCAAAACCCTTTACGAGACTATCCTCTCTTAGGTATAATCGCCTTTGGAAAAATAACTATGATAGAGAAATTACCTGAGTATAAAGAACAGCTTAAAGAACTTGATGAGAGACTATCAAGCCAAGAAGTCATGAGCGATATGAAGCTATATAAAGAGCTGATGCTTGAGCGCAGCCATTTAGCTCCTGTTGTCGATAAGCTTGAAGAGATGACTAAGCTCTCTGAAGAGATTGATGGAAGCAAAGAGCTTATCAAAGCAGAGACAGACCCAGAGATGGTCGAGATGGCAAAAGAAGAGCTTGAAGCGCTTGAGAGCAAATATCAAGAGGCAGAGAAGGAATGCAGAATCCTCTTAATCCCACCAGATCCACTTGAAGGCAAGAACATCATCATGGAAATCAGAGCTGGCACTGGCGGAGACGAAGCTGCTCTATTTGCTGCAGATATCTTCAGAATGTATACTCACTATGCTGAGAAAAAACACTGGAAGATGGAGATCATGAGCCAGAATGAGACAGGCATCGGAGGCCTGAAAGAAATCGTTGTCTCAATCTCAGGAAAGGATGTCTATGGCTCCATGAGATATGAATCGGGCGTACATAGAGTACAGCGCGTTCCAGAGACAGAGTCAGGCGGAAGAATCCACACATCAGCTATAACAGTCGCAGTACTTCCAGAGGCTGAAGAGACAGATATCAAAATCAATGAGAAGGATCTCAAAATCGATGTAATGAGAGCTGGTGGCCCTGGTGGACAGTGCGTCAATACAACAGACTCTGCTGTAAGAATCACCCACTTGCCTACTGGCCTTGTTGTAATACAGCAAGATGAGAAGAGCCAGATCAAGAACAAAGCCAAAGCTCTGAGAGTTCTGAGAGCCAGACTTTATGAGCTTGAAGAGACTAAGAAGCAGAAAGAAAGAGCAGATGCGAGAAAGAACCAGGTTGGATCTGGAGACAGAAGCGAAAGAATCAGAACTTACAACTTCCCTCAGAACAGATGCACAGACCATAGAATCAACCTCACATCATATAACCTCGATAGAGTCTTGGATGGAGAGCTTGATGAGTTTATCGATGCATTGAAGCTCAAAGCTGGCGAAGACGCACTTAAAGAGGTATGAGACTAAAAGAACTTAAGGAAGAGCTGCTAGAGATAGCAAAAGCTCTTCCTAATCCTCAGCTTGAAGCATCAATAATAATTGAGAAGACAACTGGCATAGACCGCATTCATCAGATCATTGACTTAGATAAAGAGATTGAAGAGGAATCAGCAGATGATGCACTTCGTCTTATGAAAAAGCGTGCATCAGGCTACCCTATGGCATATATAACAGGCACTAAAGAGTTCTATGGCCATACATTCTGCGTCAATGAATCTGTCTTGATTCCACGCCCAGACACAGAGACTATAGTTGAAACTGCCCTAATGATTGCAAAGCGCTTCTCATCCCCTCGCATACTCGATCTATGTACAGGCTCTGGCGCAATAGCAGCATCCCTTGCGTATGAGCTCAAAAGCGACGTATGCCTTTCAGATATCTCTCATGCTGCACTAGAAGTCGCAGTAAGCAACTATGAGCGGATTACAGGCTTAAAAGCAATGAAAAGAGAGGGGGATCTGCTTTCTCCTTGGCTTGGCATGCAGTTTGATATCATAGTATCCAATCCGCCATACCTCACATCTCTCTGGTATGAAGAAGTTGATGAGGATGTAAAGAAAGAGCCAAAGCTTGCACTTGTAAGCGACAGTGGTGATGGACTTGATATAATCAGGCGAATAATTGCCCAAAGTCCTGATTATCTCATAAAAGGTGGGTATCTCCTTTTAGAAGGAGACTATCGACAGATGGAAAGTTGTGCTAAAATTCTCTCTAATTCCGGTTTTGCTGATGTTAACATCGTAAAAGACCTTGCTGGAAAGAATCGGGTAGTCTATGGCAGAAGAGAATGTTGAAACAATTCCTAACAAAGAATTAGTAGATAAGTTTGTTCAGAAGATCCTTCGCTATAGTGACGAAGACAAAGCAAAGATCTCTGCAGCTGCTGTATTCGCAGCTAAAAAGCATGGAGACCAGAAGCGCAAGACAGGAGAGCCATACCTCATCCACCCTATCGCTGTTGCTGAGATACTCATCCAGATCGGAATGGATGCTGACACTGTATGCGCAGGCCTCCTCCACGACACGCTAGAAGACACAGACACAACAGAAGAAGAACTTGCGACAACATTCGGAAGCGAAGTTGGAGGCATGGTCCAGGCTGTAACAAAGATAAGCAGGATCACACACGACAAGTCAATCCAGGAAGCAGAGACAATCAAGAAGATGTTCTTTGCTATGTCAAAGGACTTGAGAGTAATCCTCATAAAGCTTGCAGATAAGCTTCATAACATGAGGACTATCCAAGGCCTGAATCCAGAGAGAAGACGCACATTTGCAGAAGACTGCCTCGACATCTTTGCTCCTATTGCAGACTCTCTTGGCATGTCTGCTATAAAGAGCGAGCTAGAAGACCTCTCACTAAAAGCACTGAAGCCTGAAAGCTATGAGTATATAAATGGATACCTCCTTGAAAAGAAGAGCGAGTATACAGCATTCATACGCCAGGTCTCAAAAGCTATTGAAGACGCTTGCAGGAAAGAAGGCATTACAGATATCCAGATAACTGGACGAGTAAAGCATGCTTACTCGATTTATCAGAAGATAAAGAAGAGAAAGAAGGAAATCGACGAAATCTATGATATCCTCGGCATCCGCGTAATATGCCAGTCAACTGTAGAGTGCTATACGATCCTTGGCATCATCCACTCGATGTGGATTCCTATTGAAGGCAGATTCAAAGACTACATCGCAATGCCTAAAGCAAATAACTATCAGTCTCTCCATACGACAGTTCTTGGACCGCAATCAAGACATCTTGAAATCCAGATCAGAACAGAAGAGATGCATAAGACAGCTGAAGAAGGCGTTGCTGCGCACTGGGCATATAAAGCTGCAAGCGGAAGTGAAAGCGGAACCTGGAAGACTGTAGACTCAATCAATTACCAGAAGATAGTCAAGAAGATCAAATCATGGTCTAAGGAAATCGAGCAAAGCGAAGACTTCATGGATGAAATCAAGAATGAGCTCTTGAAGGACTCTATAGTCGTATTTACGCCTCAAGGCCATGTAATAGAGCTGCCTGTTGGCTCTACTCCACTTGATTTTGCATATAAAGTACATACAGAAGTCGGCAACCACTGCACAGGTGCTAAAGCAGATGGATCTATAATTCCTTTAAACAAGAGCCTGAGCAATACTCAGATTGTAGAGATCATGACATCTCCGCAGGCGCACCCTAACCAGCAATGGCTTGAATATGCGCAGACATCAAGTGCTAAGAAGCGAATCAAAGCATGGCTCAACAAATATGAATCTGCCAACATTCCAATAGCGCAGAAGCCTGCAGCTGAAAATGCAAATAGACAGCAGTCAAAACGCGAAGAGATCATAGTAAACCCTGCAACTTTCCAATCAGGTTCACTCTCATTCACAACAGAAGAGAGCAAAGGAACAATAGAGATCGGAGGAGAGGGAAACATACTCTACTCTTTTGCCAAGTGCTGCAATCCTATGAAAGGCGATAAAGTCGTTGGCTACATCACTCGTGGCAGAGGCTATATCATCCATAAAGCCAATTGCGCTAACCTCAAGAACATGCCTGAGTGGGAACAGAGAAAGGTCGATGTAAGCTGGCAAGGGGAAGATCTGATGAAGACATTCACAGTCACAGCGAAGCTTGACCCAGATCTGTTTGGAGAAATTGACAACGCTGTAAAGAAGCACGGCGCAAGACTGAGACGCGGCAAACTCGACACAATAGGCGCACGTCTTACAGGCGACTTCACTATAATGGCAGAAAATGAAGAGGCTATCAGAAAAGCGACAGCCTCTATAAGAACAATACCTTCAGTTATACAGCTCTCTGGAAAGAATGAAGCTTAATCTTCTAGTACTCTAAGCACTTCTGGAAGCAATTGCTTCTTTCTTGAAAGAACTCCAGGAAGCAGATAAGTATTCTTTCCAGTCTTCTCATATAGGAATCTGGACTCTTTTCCATATCCTGTTGTGAAGAGCAGGCTTGTGTCTGTAAGGATATCTGTAATCAATAGCATAGCCCAATCGAGATTGAGTGCAGCACACTCTCTGTCTAAAGCCATATGATAGATTTCCTGAAGATTCTGAATCTCAACAAGGTTAGTGACTTCAACCTGTCCGATTGCGAATCTGACGCCATACTCATAGTAACGCTTGAGATCAGACTCAATGACCTTGGTTGGATTCTGGCCTGCAAGAGCTGAAGATGAGGAGAAGAGCTTCGCTGAGAAATCATTTAGATCCTCAATAGCAGCTCTTTGGCAAAGCTTCTCAACTACATGCCTATCATAGTCAGTAGTCGTAGGGCTCTTGAGCATTACAGTGTCTGAAATGACGCCAGAGAGCAATACTTCAGCGCGCTTTGGGTCTATAGTAATGCCAAGCTTCTTATATTGCTCATATACGATAGTGCATGTAGAACCAAGAGGCTCTGAGCATATGTAGATCGGATTCTTCATCCTTGGAGGAGACAAGCGGTGGTGGTCAATGATCTCAACAACATCTGCCTCTTCAATTCCTATGACACTCTGCTCTGCTTCATTGTGGTCCATAAGAATAAGCTTTGCACGAGGCTTAGATAGAAAGCAGCGTCTTGTTACAAAGCCGATGAACTCATCGCCTTCGAATACAGAAAGACCACGCTGCTCACTATTCATGAGCATAAGCTTTGCATCATCAAAGAGCATATCTGCCTGGATTTTAGGAACAGAGCTCTTTTCTTTAAGAAGACCATAGAGAGGACTTGCCAAGCGCAGTGTTCTGAGAGTCTCTGCAGTATCGAGTTCTGAGATATATACAAAGCCATTGTATGAAGAGAAGTCGATATTGAGACTATCTGGATTATCGATACCTGTAAGCACAATGCCAGGAAGGTCTCTTAAGATAGCTTCTTCAATGTGGCGCTCTCTGAATCCTACAACCAGCACAGGCTTTCTCTGGCATTTGTCCAAGCGAGACTTGAAGACATCGAACTCCATTGCACCTACCATGAAAGGCGCAATCAAGAAGTTGCCTTCTCCATACTTCAAGAAGTGGCCTGGAACTACTTTGGCAATATTCTCTTCGCTGAGAGTATAATCGAGCCTGCTCTCCTGCTCTTGGTTCTCTTTCAAGAAGAACCTGTTGATATCGTCTCCAGATAAGAGATCCAAATACCCTCCCCTGCTATCAAAGACAGGGAGAACAGTAATCTTGTTCTTCGCAAAGAGGTTCACAAGATCGTAGACAGGGCTATCAGAAGTGAGAGTATACTCTGGTTTTCTCACTACATCCCTGACTGTTGGCTTTACATCCTTCAATACCTCTGGAAGTGGTATATTCAGTCTTGAGAATAGTGCTTTGGCATTTGAGTTAGCACTTCCAAGACGTACTGGGATGTATTCATTTTCTTTATCTGCTTTGTTTTTCAGATATGCATATACATAGGCTGAGCATATCGAGTCCATATCTGGATTTCTGTGTCCAGTAACAAATATTCGTGACATTGATTTCCTTTTTTCTCAGTGTACACGAAATCAGCTTTATTAACTACCACATATTTGACTATCATAAAGGTGGAGTTGAATATGAAAGCAGTAATAGCAAATGATCACGGAGCTGTAGAGCTCGCAAAGCGCCTTATGGCTCATTTAGATAAGAGAAGTATTGAGTATAAATACCTTGGTACAGGTGAAGAAGTATCTGTAGATTACCCAGATAAAGCAGAAGAAGCTGTGCTTGAATATAGAAAAGGCGGCTATGATTTTGGCATTCTGCTATGCGGAACCGGAATCGGAATAAGCATGGCTGCCAATAAGATGAATGGAGTCAGATGCGCACTTCCTCAGAATGCATATAGCGCTGAGATGACAAAGCGCCATAACAATTCGAACTTCATCGCATTTGGCGGACGCGTAGAGTATAGTGAAGAGCCTGAGAAGATCCTTGATGCATATATCGATAGCTCATTTGAAGGCGGAAGACATCAAAGAAGAATCGATAAGCTGATGGCACTTTCAGGAAAATGATCAATAATCATAATCACGATATGAGCCTCTGACATAGTAGTCGAGGTTCATAAGTGAGAATGTGACTAAGAGCTTGTTGTTCACAAAGTCCCAACCTGCTCCGACTCTCCCAAGTCTCTCTCTTCTGCCTGTTATAGGGTTCCCTACACTAAGCGGTGTTATTGAAAGCACTACGCCAGCGCCATTGTCTTCAGTCTTATAGAATCCACCAAGTGAAATCAAAGTATTGATTCCGCTTCCAGCAATCTTTGTGCCGCTCGTTCTCCTTCCAAGGAGTGAGTATGTAAACTCAAGGCCAAAAAGGTTGTCACTAAAGCACTTTGGTGTGACTTCGCTTATTCCGAATGCACCGACTTCAAAGCGTTCAGAGAGGCCTAGAGAAGCACCATAAGAGACGCTTATTCCATCTTGAGGCCACTTGTAGTTATCTTGGCCAAATGAGAGTGAGATATCAAAAACATCAGCAGATAGCGGAAAGAGAAGAAATAAAGCTAAAGCAAATACAGATAGACGTCTCTTCACATCAGCCTCCAAAATACACAGAGAACTTCATGATATACATTCCAAGCCCAAGATTTTTCTGATTGAAGTCATACAAAACAAATGGAGAGAAGAACTCATATGCAAAATCTGTATCAAAGAATGCAAATGGCGACAAAGCTGCAAACAGCGCAATGTCACGCTTCATTCTGTATTCAGCGCCAAGCGAGAGCTTAGGAGCCCAAAGCACATCATTTGGGAATAGGAAATCAAATGGATGGTTCTTGAGAATGAAAAGCGGAGATGAGAGCTTAAGCTTCAGTCCATTGAAGAATGGAGCTGTATATGAAAGCGCAACATCTGCTTCAATCTCCCCTATATGATTCTTAAGAGACGGAGAGAAGATGAATGAAGAAGAGAGTGCATAGAACTCTGAGTTATCTGCAGCAACTTCACCAAATGGTGCGATGCTGTATCCAATGCCAACACCTCCAAATAATGCAGCAGCAACAATCAAAAGCGCAAAAAGCAATACTAGTCTTTTCATAACTCAGCCCCCATAATACATAAACAGGTAGCTAAAGAGACTACCATATTCCTTCTTCATCCTTGCTGCTTCCTCAGCTGTTATCTCAACTGAATAGCCACATCTATCTTTCACATGAGATATCATCTCTGCTGCGAACTCAGGACTATCAACAACAAGTGCAATCTCAAAAGAGAGACCCATTGAACGGAAGTTGAAGTTAGCAGATCCGATTACAACATACCTTGAATCGACGATCATCAGCTTTTCATGCATCAGAGGAAGCTCATTTCCTTCTTCATCTGTATGAACTAAGTGAAAAGCAGCGCCAGTGTTCTCTATCAGCTTCGGCATATAGTAGCTCATGCCGCTATTTGAGTAGCCGCGGCTATCAATATCCATATAGAAATCAACAGCTACACCACGCTTAGTAGCATCGAGAATAGCCTTCTCCATATTCTTATCGAGAATAGGAAGGTATGGAAGGATGATTACACTCTCTTTAGCTTCATTCAAAAGAGATCCATACATGCCAGATATAGAGTCATCGCTTCCGCTTCCATAGTTGAAGAGATATGCATTATACATACCCTTTCCATCATCTTCTCTAAGATAATCAGAGAGCTCCATCTTATCGACAGACGATGCGTTCCAAATAGCTACGAACTCTTTGATAAGCGCATTGGAAAGAGAAGCTGATGAGAATAGATACATGCTGTCACGCTGTGTCTTACCCTCTCCTGCGCCTAGAGATATGTAGTTTATGTTCATGCCGCCTATAGCTGAATATTTGCCATCAACTACAAATAGCTTTCTATGATCCCTGATAATAAGTGATGAAGGCTTGATCAAGTGCATTCCAGACATAGGACTGTACTCTAAGAGATGAACACCTTTTTCTCTTAGGAAATATAGCGGAGTCATATAATACTGCGACTCTGTCATATCATAAGCAGATGTGCCATCCATTATGAAATAGACATCAACACCACTCTCTGCTTTTTCCATAAGAGTCCGATAGAATTTCTCAGTGCGCTCACTTGAGGAGCCTAGAAAAGTAGAGACTAAAATATAATCTTCAGCATTCTCGGCAAGCTCAGTCATTCTATCAAGCCACTCTTCACCGTTAAAATACATCTCAGGGATATCAACAGCGACTGGCTCTGCGCCAAAATGCTCAAACTTCTCTTCAAGAGGCACATCTGATTTACTGTATCCTGATATGTAATCAGAAGTTGTGCTACATGAAATCAAGAAGACAATAAGTGAAGCAAATAAAAGGATTTTTCTCATCAGATAGTATTTTTATCCAATGAAGAGAAAAAGTAAACTGAAAGCGGACACAATATAGTCATTGTGTGCGTCTCAAAAGAATATTTCCATAGATGTCTCAAATGAAATATTCCAGCAATAACAAGTACTCATGCAATAATACAAGAAATAAAGAAAAGGAGAAGAGAGTTCTAAGTGATGAATTTCGCCGTTCTGATCTTAGAACTCTCTAACACAAAAACTGTATAGAAAGTTTAAGCTTAAGCATCATTACTTTCAAGCAGAAAAGGATGGA